>CAYGNU010000113.1:0-10013 GCA_964351175.1 uncultured Roseivirgaceae bacterium
TCCTTTTCATGTATTGAATTTAGCAATTCATACTCAGAAATAGCAATTCTCTAGTTGGACTTTAGTGCCCTTGATTGCCTCTTAAACGCAATCTCCCAAAACCGCTGTTACATATGTGTTAAGATCAGATACATAGTAGCAAAGCTTTACTACAGATTGTAACCAACTTGCTTGTCACAACACCACAGTAACCAAATGATCAATAAAGCTTTTTTAACCATATGTCTTGCTGGCTTATTTCAATATTCCTATTCACAAACACAAGTCAGTGGTTCTATTTCTTTTGATACCACTTGGGATCTGATAAACAGCCCTTATGAAGTAACAGGTGACATTACAGTAGAAGCAGGTATTACGCTAACTATAGAAGCAGGTGTAGAGATTAGTTTACCCGTTTTCACAAACGATATTATTGTAGATGGAACCTTAGTAGCAGTAGGAACAGCACCACTACCGATCGTTCTTACAGGCCCAGGTGGAATTAATTTATCAGCAACAAGTGATAATTCAGTGCTGGATTTTATTGAATACACCGGAGCTGGAAATGTAGGCTCAAGCACTTCTGATAATACAAATAGAGCCGGGATAGCAATAAGGTCAACAGGCAGTTCTTCTATTAGCAACTCCACTATGAATAATTGTGATGATTGTATATACATCAGCAACAATTCCTCGCCTATCATTGATAAGTCTACATTTTCCAATGCTACAGATGTTGGCATCCAATCACAATCAGGTCAACCAACAATCACCAATTGCACAATAGACAATATTACATTCTATGGAATCCAATTAGCAGGGGGATCGGGCACTATTCAGAATAATAATTTTACTAATAACGGTTCATCCGGAAAGCACTCGGCATTGTACATACAGAATCCAATGGCTGGTTTAGTAATTGAAAATAACACCTTTACAGCAAATCATCAGGATTTACTCATTCATGCTGAAATGGCGAATGATGAGCTTTATGATAATAATGGTCTTACGGTTGTTCAGATAGATGCCAGTACAATAACCAGCAATACCACTTGGCAAAAGTCTCAAGCTCCTGAAAACTGGACATACGCCATGTCCGGTGGAACAGTTAACGTGAATGCCTCTACTACCTTGACCATAGAACCGGGAGTCATCATTGATCCAATCAATAATATACAAGTACAGGGTACGGTAATTGCCCAGGGAACATCTTCTGAACCAATTCAATTTTTTGGTGATGAGGCTTTTACTTTTCTAACTAACAGTACAGGTTCTATTTTTGAATTTGTTGAATATTATGGCACTAAGAGCGATGGAGGAGGAGTGTTCCGATTGTTCAGTGCGGCAGGACCTGTGACGATTACAAACTCTCTTATTGATAACTGTCGGTTTGGAATTGAAATTAACGGGCAAAATTCAATCATCAATCAAAACGTGATTAGTAACTGCTTCTCAGGTATAAGTTCTACATCAGCAAGTCCAATCATTACTAATAATACGATTATAAACAACCGTGATGTAGGTGTTCGGGCTACGCAAGGCAGCCCAACCATTTCGAATAATAATTTTAGTGATAACGGGAACTCAGGTGACAATACTGCTATTCAACTTCATAATGGAATAACAAATCCTGTTATTGAAAATAACACTTTCAGCAACAACAACATCGACATCATCACCCATCCTGAAGTAATGGATGATGAGTTTTTTGATACAAATGGCCTGTCCAAAGTGTTCATTGATAATGTAGCAATACAAAATGATGTACTATGGCATAAAACCGCTCTTCCAGAAACATGGGAATTTGAAATGATAGGGGCTGTAGATGTTAATACTGGTATTACGCTGACCCTTGAACCAGGAATTGTCATCAATTCGCCTACCTACTTTTATGATATTGATGTGGATGGTACAATTGTAGCGGCAGGAACAGTGGCAGAACCTATCAGAATTGTGGGCCCTGGAGGAATAAACTTGTCTGCAACAAGTGTAAATTCTGTGATTGAAAATCTAAACTGGCAAGGTACAGGTAACACATCTACCGGAGCTGGAGATCGAACTTCAGGAGCAGGGATGTCTATAGGTGGCAGTATCTCCATAATTTCGAATGTAGAAATGGATAACTGTAGAACTTGTGTTTATATCTATAACAATGCCACTCCAACATTAAATGATCTGACGCTAAGCAACGCCTTTAGAGACGGCATGTATGTCCAGAGCGGTTCTCCTACTATAGTTAACTCCTGCATAACCAACTCGGGAAATTTAGGCGTAGAAAATATCGGTGCAGGCACCGTCATTGCCATTAATAATTGGTGGGGAGATGCTTCCGGACCATTCAATGCTACTTCAAATGCCACTGGTACAGGTAGTGCCGTTACTGACGGAGTCACATTCGACCCTTGGCAAGCAATGAACATTTGCAATGCGGTGATCGCTTTTGATACACAGCCTCAGGATGTTGATCAATGTGAAGGAACAGATGCTACCTTTTCAATACAGGCTTCTGGGGCGAATAACCTACAGTATCAATGGCAAGAAGATCAGGGTTCTGGTTTCTCTAATCTGGTTGATGGAGGGTCAATATCCGGAGCAACTTCTCCTGAACTCACGCTCACGGCAATCACACCCTCAATGAACGGATTTGAATACAGGTGCGAAGTGTCAGGGGATAATGCCACAGATCAAACTTCTGCCTCCGCAGTACTTGATGTTAGATCTTCTGTAATGATCACGACTCATCCAGTGGATCAAACTCTTAGTACAGGTGAAACGGCCAACTTTAGTGTGACTGCAACAGGTGACAACTTAACTTACCAGTGGCAGAAAGAAGCACTGGACATCACTGGTGAAACAGACGCTACGCTAGTCATTTCCAATGTATCTACCAGCGACATAGGGAGTTATAACTGTATAGTGAGCAACGGATGCGGAATGGAAGCAAGTAATGCTGCTGTATTAAATATCAATAACGTAATTGCCATTACGCAAAATCCTGTTGATGCCGATTTGTGCGAAGGATCTGATGCAACATTTAGCATAACAGCATCTGGAACCTCCAATATTCAATATCAATGGCAGGAGGATCAGGGAGCAGGATTCAGTAATTTAGTTAATGGTGGAACAATATCAGGGGCCGCTTCTCCAAACCTTAATCTTATGGCCATCACACCATTGATGGATGGATTCCTCTATCATTGTTTAGTTTCAGGCGATAATGCCACAGATCAGACTTCTACCGCTGCAATACTTGCTGTTAGATCTGCTGTAAGAATCACAGCTGACCCATTAGATCAAACTCACAATACTGGCGAAACAGCAAATTTTAGTGTGACTGCAACCGGAGATAACTTATCATTCCAATGGCAGAAAGATGCCATTGACATTCCTAATGAAACGAATGCTAATCTAACTCTAATTGATATCATGATTAGTGATCAGGGTGATTACACTTGTGTGGTTACTGGTACATGTAATACAGCGATAAGTTCTGCTGCAATATTGAATGTCATTGACCCAAACATAAGTTTTTCAATTATTGACTCAGAACAGAATCAAACCATCATTAATGGACAACCAGCGCCCATAGACTTTGGGCAAACTGATGCTCAACAAGATATCCTAAGAAGTTTTTCCATTGAAAACACAGGGGAACTAACGTTGATAATTGATGATATTATTTCTTCAAATTCTTTATTTACAATAAGCAATATACCACAGCAGGTAGCGGCAAGTGCTAGCCAATCATTTGAAATAACTTTTTCATCCTCAACCGAAGGGGTTTACACTTCAACAGTAAGTATTCTAACAAGTGCGGGTTCATTCCTCTTTACTATTTCGGCTGAAGTCATTGACGTGGCAACGGCAACGAATCTCATTGTCTACAATGCTGTAGCGCCAAATAACAATGGCAAGAATGATTTTCTAAAAATTGAGAATATAGAATTATCACCAAACAATTCGGTGCAAATATTTAACCGTTGGGGAAGTAAAGTTTATGAAGCCACGGGTTATGACAATCAAAATACTCGCTTTGAAGGCAGGAACAATGTAGCTGGCGATGGAGAGTTAACGGAGGGCACCTATTTCTATGTCATAAAAACTGAAGAGCAACAACTGACCGGATTTTTATTCTTAAGAAGATGATAACGAAAAAGCTAATTCCTATTCTAATGTGTTGTGTTTCGAGCGTTTACGCCCAACAAGATCCACTTTTAAGTCAATATCAGTTCAACCAAATGGCTTTCAATCCAGCCTACGCTGGGGTTAATGACGTTACCAGCTTCGATCTGCACTATCGCAGCCAATGGACAGATGTTGACGGTGCGCCTACAAGCATCTTCTTTTCTGGTAACACGTCTGTTTTTCAAAACAAAGTGGGGCTAGGAATCAGCCTTTTGCATGACAATATAGGAGTAACCAAATACACCAATTTTAATATGGGCGGAGCATATGCTATTGAATTAAACAGCACAGCCAAGCTTTCCTTTGGGCTTCAAGTAGGGTTGATGTCATTAAATACTGATTTTAATGATCTGACATTGGAGGACCCCTCTGATGAGGACTTTGTCAATGCCAGTGCTTTATCAAAGTTAAATTTCGGAACCGGCCTCTTTTTAAATAGCGAAAACTATTACATCGGCTTCTCCATTCCACAATTATTGAATGTGACCGAAGAAGTTGATGGCAATAAAGGCGACCGCTATAACAGCCATATTTATATTTCAGGGGGCTTTATTATTGACCACTTTCCAAGTGTTAAGTTAAAACCGTATGCGCTAGCTCGCATTACACAAGGAGCCCCCATTTCCATTGACTTTGGAGCCAGTGCTTTGTTTGCCGATATACTTTGGGCCGGACTGTTTACTCGTAGCTTTAATTCGATAGGTCTCAGTGTCAACCTCAACACCGCCAACAACCTACGCATTGGCTATACCGGAGAATTGATTACTGGTAGCAGTCAACCTTCTTCAGGCTTCAGCACACATGAAATATCTATCGGAATTGATTTGGAGCTGTTTGAAAATCAGGCAGCGGTGAGGAGGTATTATTAATTAAATTCATATATGAAAAAGCGCATCTCTCAACCTTACGAGTTATTTCACTATTTGAGAATTGGATGTCTGATTCTCATTTTGGCAGGGTGCACAGAAACGCTTACCGGAGACCTCATCATCACCAATGTTAATATCATAAATGTTGAGACAGGGGATGTACTTGCCAATCAAGATTTGGTCATCAATAGTGATACCATCACGCGCATCACGCGCCATTCTTCCAAATATTACAAAGCACCATCGATCATTGATGGTACCGATAAGTTCCTAATCCCCGGCTTGTGGGATATGCACACTCATACCTGGTGGGGATACAAAGAGCTGTTTCCATTATTGCTGGCAAACGGGGTGACAGGCATTCAGGAAATGTCAGGCAATCTTACGCAGTGGCGTAGCATCAAAGAGAAAATAAAGAAGGGGCTTCCAGCTCCCGAAATCATTACTTCCGGAGCTATTATAGATGGAAAGCCCGCCCTGTATTCTACTTCCGATGAGGTGGATACACCAGAAGAGGCACGACACATTGTGAGAAAGCAAATTGAGAGCGGGGCTGATTTCATCAAAGTCTATTCCTACCTAAAAAAGGAAACCTATCTGGCTATCGCTGATGAATGTAACAAACTTGGAGTGCCTTTTTACGGGCATGTACCTGATAAAGTACCCCTAGAAGAAGCTATTGCCGCGGGGCATAAAAGTCTGGAACACTTCATTGGGGTACTTGAATATTGCTCTAGTCGCAGTGATCATTTCTATGCTGTCCAGCAGGGAAGTGTGGAAGACACTACCCTTACCGGCAAAAACAATTTCAGAAAACTCTTAGAATTTCAGGTTAGCACGTTTGATTCCTCTAAAGTCGACAAGATGATTAACCTGATTGTAAAAAATGAGACCTGGGTGAATCCTACCAATGTGGTCAATCGGGCTTGGGCTTATCGACAGGACAGTATCATCAGAAACGATCCTAGGATTAAGTACATGCCCCATTATCTCACTCAATATTGGGGTCAGGAGAAACCAAGAACTGATCGCTATTTCAATGCCTGGAAAGCGCATTACAAACTCAGCCTTTCACTGATGAAAAGGATGCAAAATAGGGGAGTCAAATTTTTGGCGGGGACCGACTATGGTAATCCAGATTGCTATCCAGGCTTCAGTCTGCATGACGAGTTGGAAATTTTCGTGCAAAATGGATTTACTCCGTTGGAAGCGCTCCAAACAGCCACGTTAAACCCTGCGAAATTCTTAGGTTTAATGGAGGAATTTGGAACTGTCGAAACTGGGAAAGTGGCCAATCTGGTTCTTCTCAATAAAAACCCCTTGGAAAGCATTGAGAATACAAAAGAGATTATCTGGGTCATTGTGCGAGGAAATCCGATGAGTAGCATTGATTTGACTGAACAACTGGATTCAATGGTTAGCTACACTGCAAAACCACGAAGCGTAGACACGTTACTATCCGTCATCAATCAGAATGGAATGGCTGCTGGCATTGATTTATTCACCCTATTGAAAACTGGCAATTCTGATTCATTGACCATAGACGAGTACCAACTGGAAGATCTGGCATTTCAGTTGGCCGATGCTAAGA
Organism: uncultured Roseivirgaceae bacterium; assembly: GCA_964351175.1. Lineage (GTDB taxonomy): Bacteria > Bacteroidota > Bacteroidia > Cytophagales > Cyclobacteriaceae > Fulvivirga. The sequence continues at coordinate 6,625 of CAYGNU010000113.1, forward strand.
AATACGATGAGGCCATTGAAATAGCTATGTTGAACCTTCGAGAGTATCCGGAATTTGTATTCGCGCAGGAAGATATTGGGGATATCCATTTGCAAAAAGGAGATACTACCAAAGCCATTATAGCTTATAAACTGGCTCAGGAAATATTGGGAGACCGAGCAGAGAAAAAAGTGAACCGTCTAGAAAAAAAGTAATAAAATGAAATATGTAATCTTTTTTTTGCTGACTGCCTCATCCGTTCATTCCCAGATGATAGTAGCCGTTGATTCGATTGTTAGGTCGGAAATGGAAGAAAGACGAATTCCAGGAATGGCTGTGGCCATCATTCAAAGTGGACAAGTGATTCATAAGCAGGTTTACGGGTTGTCAGTAGTAGAACATCAGGTGCCTGTAAAACCAGAAACCCCTTTTGAGTTAGCTTCGCTCACCAAACAGTTTGTAGCCACGGGCATTCTTATGCTAACACAAGAGGGAAGGATCAATCTCGATAAACCTATCAAACACTATATAGACTCTTTACCAACCAAATGGCAATCGCTAACCTTAAGGCAATTGCTTTCACACACAGCTGGGCTAACGCCACAAGATCAGGAATATGCTATGCTCAGACCCTGGCCTAAATACGTATCGAAGCAAATGATGTGGGAAGCGGCCATCAATGACTCAATTTTTTCACCTCCAGGTGAGGTTTTTAGATACCATAACTCTGGCTATTTCTTGGCAGAACTCATTATAGAAAATGTAACTGGCCTTACTTATAAGGAGTTTTTTCAAAAAAACATTTTTAGCCCATTGGAAATGAAGGAAACTTATTTCGAAAATCAGATCAAGGTAATTCCCGATCAAGCACAAGGCTATACGATCAAAGAAGATGAACTGATCAAAATCTGGCGTGTATCACAAGAGGAGATGGCTGGAGGTTGGGGAATTTATTCCAGCATTAATGACTTGATAAAATGGAGCCAGGCATTGGACAACAATGTCCTGTTAAAAACCGACATCCAAAAAGAGATGTTCACACCCATTCGGTTAAATACTGGCGATACATTTCATTACGGATTGGGGTGGTACCTGCCGCAACGTAATGGACTGAATTATTTCTATCATAATGGGCAAACCGGCCCAGAGATTTTAAAAATTCCAAATAAAGACCTAACGGTTATTGTCCTTTCTAACCTAGGTATTGGTTTAGGGCATGTGGCCACCAATGAACCTGACCCATACGGTATAGCAGATCTTATTGCCAGTCAGGTTGAAAAGGAATTTAATTTTGACCCCAAAGTGGTTCCTATCGACATAAATGAGTTAAAAAAATTTGAAGGCACGTTTGAATTTGGATATGATAGTCATGTTGAATTTTCAGTTAAAAATGATCAGTTGTATATACAAGATTCCTATGGGTTTGATGCTATGATGCACATAGGAGATGGCACTTTTACTTTTAATAATGTGCCTCCTGTATACTATCAATTTACAGATTCAAATACAGTGATGGTGAAAGAGGATACTTGGGAAAATGATTTAGGCAAAAGAAAAAAGAAATGAAAAAAATCATATACTTTCTCTTTGTACTACTCCTTTCATGGAGCTGTACTAGCACGACATCAAATTACGACCTCATCATCTCCAATGTAAATCTGATTGATGGCACAGGTGCACCTATGCAAGAAAACATGAATATCCTGATCCAAGATGGCAAAATTCAGTCGATCGGTTCTGAGGAAATTGAACAAGCTAAAAATGTAATTGATGGAACAGGCAAATACCTGATCCCCGGATTATTTGATTGTCATGTGCACCCAGGGAACTATACTGATGATTTTTCGAGATTGATGCATTATGGTATTACTTCCATATTTATTCCTGGAGCAAGTTCATGCACTGATGAAATTTTTGCCAAGATGCGAGAAATTGGTAGTCAAGATTCTATTCCTGCGCCAAGAGTTTTTCATACAAGCCATCATTTCACAATGGAAGGTCGTCATCCGGTAAAAACTTATGCGAGCAGTAATTGGATAGAAGGTGAAACAGTATTCTTTCTTCGAGATACCGCTCAAATCTCTCAGCTTGTAAAGCAGGTGTCAAAGCAACCAATTCTTGGAATTAAGCTCACTATTGAGGATGGTCCGGCTCCCCCATTTGTAGAGCGCATGCCTCAAGCCTTTATAAACAAAACAGTTGTAGAGGCGAAAAAATACGGATTGGAAGTATTTGCTCATGTAAGTGACAATGAGGAATTACGAATGGCTGTAGAGGCTGGAGCTCAGAACCTTGTCCACTTTACCGGTGTGAATATCGATTGGAATGATAGTAATCATCAGGAGATCGTAGAGAAGCTCAAAATGCTAGATGCTTCATGGGTAACCACGTTGATGATTGACAAATCATTTTTATACCCGCTCCATCCTGAATGGTTTGAAAGCAAGGAGATGCTTTCAGTTTACAGAGCAAGGAAAGATGAAGTTGTATCGGATCTAAAAAAAAGAGCTGAGGTTTATGTGAAGATGTTAATGGAAGAATATGGGCTTAAAGAAAACAGTTTAAAAGCATTCATGATACCACAAGTACAAGATGTGAAGAAACTCTATGATTCCGGTATTAACATGGTGTTAGGCACGGATGCAGGAAATAAATTTAACTTCTATGGATACAGTTTGCATGAAGAAATGCAACTGCTAGAGCTGGGTGGAATGAATCCCCTGGACATTATAAAAATGGGCACGCTCAATGCAGCTATCATGATGCATGCAGAAGATAGTCTTGGAACCCTTGAAGTGAGCAAACTGGCAGATATGGTCTTACTCCATAGCAATCCACTGAAATCTATAAGCAATACTTTGGCGATTAACGCAGTGATTAAGAACGGAAAGATTCAACGAAGAATTAAAGAATAGCGAAAAGGTGTGATTTAAAATAGAAATAGCATCTCAATAAAAACCATGAAAGGGTTTTTATCCTTAGAGGAGTCCGCCAAGGATGGCAAGAAGTTAGGTGAAATGACTTTAGACGAGATGGATCAATATTGGAACAAACCAAAAACTCTTAAGTAAAGGCTAAAAAATAAGATAAACTTTAAGTATTTTACTGTTTCGCTTAACTTGAATTGGTTATATGAATGACGTGCAGCAAGTTTTTGTTCTATTTTTAGGATTCCTAATTGTTGCAATAGCTGCAAATCAAATAGCTAAAAAATTTCAGCAACTAAAACTTCCTTTGATAACTGGCCTATTAATTATAGGTATTGTTTCAGGGCCATTCTTTCTAAACCTAATTCCATCGTCCTCTAAACTCAACCTTCAGTTTGTCAATGATATTTCATTCGCGGTTATTGACTTTACAGCAGCTGAAACAGTATATATATCATCTCTGGGAGGTAGACTAGAATCTAT
>CAYGNU010000114.1:0-1543 GCA_964351175.1 uncultured Roseivirgaceae bacterium
GAATCCGAAAGGATATTTAAATAATGCATGTCACAGAATTGCCATAAAAGTTAGCTAAATGTCTGAAAAAGATAAACTTACGATTCTAGCAAAAATAGCTTACCAGCTAACAATTCTAGCGTTATTGCTAGTGGTGGCTACTGGGGGTTTCATGACTTACTATATGGTGGATCCTAATTTATCCTTTTTCAAACCAAAACCTGAAACTGTGGTAAGTGTTCCTTTGATAGAAGACGAGAATAAGATTGAAAATGGTATTCATGTCCGCACTGGATTAATAGAAGCTGAAGGTTTAATGACGGTTGTAAACAACTGTACTGGCTGTCATTCTTCAAAGCTCATCATTCAAAATAGAATGAACACAGAACGGTGGAATACTACTATTAAATGGATGCAGGAAACCCAAAACCTATGGGAATTGGGTGACAATCAAGCGGTTATTGTAAATTATTTGGTAACAAACTACCCTCCTAAAAATAAGGGTAGAAGAGAAAATCTATCAAATATAGATTGGTATGAATTGGGGAATTAAAATCGTCATACTTTTTCTATTTCTCTCTGCTTGTAATAAGGAGAGGGTTGTAGAGAATGAGCCTCGCCTATTAGAAGATCAAACTCTTAAATCTGATTATCTAATAGAAGTGGAAGAGTTTAAAAGCATAGCCAATAATCCCAATATAAAAGTATTAGATTTCAGAAAGAAAGAGGATTACGATCAAGAACATATTGAAGGTGCCCTCAATATTTGGAGAACAGACATTGAAGATGCTTCCCTTCCCTATGGCGGAATAATGGCTTCTCCAAAACAGATTGAAGCATTATTTAGCAAATTAGGGATTAACTCAACTGATACACTAATCGTCTATGATGATCAAGGATTATGCGAGGCCGCCAGATTATGGTGGATTTTACAAAATTATGACTTCAACAATGTGAAGCTTTTTCATGGAGGATTAGATGCATGGAAAAAATTAAATGGAAATGTATCAACTGATACTCCACTAGTTAAAGAGACACTGTTTAGGCTCACTGATAACCCTTCTATGAAATATTATACATCAAAAGAAGAGATGCAGACTGCCGTTAATACAAATGTCATTGTTTTAGACACAAGGTCTCAAGATGAATTTTCAGGTAAAATGCAGAAAAGTGGCGCTTCTAAAGCTGGAAGAATACCTAAAAGTAAACATCAGGATTGGGCAGAAACCATAAACTATCATGGTGATAAGAAATTTAAATCACTTGATGAATTAGCAGCCATTTATAGTCAGATAGATATTAACAAAGAAGATACTGTAATTGTGTATTGTCATAGTGGTGTTCGATCGGCCCATACAACTTTTGTATTAACACAATTGTTACATTATAACAATGTAAAGAACTATGACGGCTCATGGGTTGAGTGGAGTTATTTTGATGAATTGGAATTTGATAAAGATAGTTTTAACGATTAATAATTAAGTAAATGAAATATTTTGATGCTTTTGTAGGATCTTTTATGGGTACGGTAGATAGGACCTGGAAATCAATCATATTTGAAGTA
>CAYGNU010000114.1:1553-9955 GCA_964351175.1 uncultured Roseivirgaceae bacterium
GTACCGTGCTATACCAATTATTTCTGGGGCCTAATAGCAATTTCACTATTTGCTTGGGGTTTAGAAATAGCATTTCCTTGGAGAAAGGAACAATCAATCATTAGAAAAGACTTTTGGTTAGATGCATTTTACATGTTTTTTAATTTTTTCATTTTCGCAATTGTCATTAGCGGTGTATATAGTATGCTAGAAGTGCTTTTTGCTGACCTCAATATTACTTCAAAAAGTCTGGCCATTATCGATATTGCACACTGGTCAATGTCACTGCAGTTATTAGTATTCTTCATTGTACTTGATTTTGTGCAGTGGTTTACTCATGTACTCTTACATAAATATCCTTTTCTGTGGAAATTCCACAAGGTACACCATAGTGTTAAGGAAATGGGGTTTGCGGCACACTTACGTTATCACTGGATGGAAAACATATTATACAAGCCTCTCAAAACTTTTGGTGTAATGATATTAGGAGGTTTTGAACCAGAGCAGGCATATATAGTTCACTTTTTCGCCATAACTATTGGCCATTTGAACCATTCAAATGTCAAGATTACTTGGGGGCCACTTAAATACATCTTCAATAATCCTGTAATGCACCTATACCATCATGCCTATATATTGCCAGAAGGAAAGTATGGCGTCAATTATGGCATTAGTTTAAGTTTGTGGGATTATATTTTTAAGACAGATTACATCCCAGAAGATAGCGGACAGATAGAGATAGGTTTTGAAGGTGACGATAAATTTCCTCACGATTTTATTGGTCAGAATACCTATGGCTTTAAAAAAGGTCAGCAGTAACTAGAAATTAACAATGAGTAGGTTAAGATAATCTACTCATTATTAATACTTTTTTGAATTGAGTGAGCTAATAAATTAATTCAATTTAGCTTTAACAGCCTCCACTGTCTTCTTACTATTTCCAATAAATATCTCATCGCTAATAATAAATACTGGCCTTTTAAGAAAAGTATACTCGTCTAGTATAAATTGTTTCATTTCTTCCTCAGTAAGATCACGATCCTTTAAGCCCAGCGTTTTATATTTTCTTGACACCTTGCTAAACAAGGCTTTATAACTTCCTGCCAAATCACGCATGAACTCAATCTGTTCTTTAGTAATGTTTTCAGTTTTAATATCCTGCTTTTCAAACGCCTCCACTCCTACTTCCTTCATTATTCTTTTGCAAGTATCGCAGGTCGATAAATAATAGACTTTCTTCATTGTATTTGCTTTAGTTCAAAGTAAAAAGAATTTAGTTTTAGTCACCCTATTTTTATAATTTTAGTCATGTACATTTAAATTATGACAAAGATTATATCATTCATTAGTAGAAAAGGTGGCACAGGTAAAACAACCAACGCCATCAACTTAGCTACAATGCTTCATAGCCTAGGACACAAAGTAGCACTTATCGAAACTGATACAAACTATACGCTAAACACGCTAAGAAAATTAGAGGTGTTTAAATCCGGTGCCAGAGAAAATTCACTATTTGAAATACTCGGATCTGAAGATGCTAAAATAGCAGATGATCTCATGGCACTCAGAACCTCTAAATCATATGATTTTATAATTGTTGATAGTGCGGGAAAAACAACGGATGAAGGTATCAAGAAACTATGTCTGCAGAGTGAAGGTGTTATTGTTCCAACTAGTTTAACACAAAATGACCTACTTGTCACTTATCAAACTATTGAGGATTTGTCTCCCGCAAAGGAGTTGAAGCCTGATTTAAAGATTATGGTATTACCTAATAGAATCCATAGCCTTACAGGATCTAAAACTATTATGGATGCGCTGGATAATCTTGATGCTCATATTTTAGAAGTGACTGTTCCTCAGAAAAACCTTTTTGTTAATTTTAGCACTATCATGGCTGAGAAAGAATATCTTACTATTGCTCAGGAGATCATTAAAGAATTGAATCATGGCTAAGAAAAAGAATACATTGAAAGACCTTGATGCTTTCTTAAAACAAGAAGCTAAGAGTTTTGTAAAACCAGATAAGGTAAAAAATGAAGTTCAGTCCGAAGCACCTAGTAAGTCTGCTGAACATTCCGAGCCAACGCCTTTGACGATTGATGATAATTTGGTTATTGATTTTCTGGCTGGTAAAGAATCTGCTGAAGACCTCTATAAGATCATTCAAAAGGCAATTGAAAAATCAGGTAAAACATCTGCTGAAAACAAGATGCTGATTAACACCCTCCTTTACCTGAAAGACAAAAACAACTGGAAAGAAAATATAAAGGCCTACTGGTCGTGACTTTAGTATACCCCATATAAGACTAATCTTATCCCTCTAGATTTTGACCTGTTATAATATTTCTGGTCCTAGATTAAATATTTAAAGTATTATTCTATGAAATTTGGAACTACTGCAATACATGCCGGCATAAAACCGGATCCATCTACAGGAGCAATTATGACTCCTATTTTTCAAACCTCAACTTATGTGCAGGCCTCTCCTGGAGATCACAAGGGGTTTGAGTACTCAAGAACCAAAAATCCAACAAGGAATGCCTTGCAGCAAAGTTTAGCAGCATTAGAAAATGGTAAATACGGTTTGTGTTTTTCATCTGGCTTAGCGGCTATTGACGCTGTACTAAAATTATTGAGTCCTGGAGATGAAGTTATTGCTGCCAATGACTTATATGGCGGTACTTATAGATTGTTCACTAAGGTTTATGCCAAGTTTGGAATCAAATTCCACTTCGTTGACATGGGAGATGTTAATAACATCGAGAATTATATCAATGAAAACACAAAGGTATTATGGCTAGAAACTCCTACTAACCCAATGATGAGTATTATCGACTTGGCAGGTGCTTCTAAGATTGCTAAAAAGCATCATATTCTTCTGGCAGTAGATAATACGTTTGCAACGCCTTACTTACAAAGGCCGATTGATTTGGGTGCAGATATTGTCATGCATTCTGTGACTAAATATCTTGGGGGGCATTCTGATGTTGTAATGGGCGCTTTAATTGTTAATGATGATAAGCTTGCGGGTGACTTAGCATTTATTCAAAACAGCAGTGGAGCTACTCCGGGGCCACAGGACTGTTTCTTAGTATTAAGAGGCATCAAGACATTGCACCTGAGAGTTCAAAGACATTGTGAAAACGGCAGAGTGATCGCTAATTTCTTAAAAGATCATCCTAAGGTGGAGAAGGTTTACTGGCCCGGATTCGAATCACATCCCAACCATGACATTGCTAAAGCGCAGATGAAAGACTTCGGTGGAATGATCTCATTTACACTTAAAGGAAATAGCAAAGAAGAGGCATTTAAAATCTTGGAAAGCTTCAAGTTCTTTGCCTTAGCAGAATCATTAGGTGGGGTTGAGTCAATGGTGAATCATCCGGCAACAATGACCCATGCTAGCGTTCCTTATGAGGAAAGACAAAAAATCGGATTGTTTGACTCATTGATCAGATTAAGTGTTGGAATAGAAGATGTAGATGATCTTCTTGAAGACATAAAATCAGCCTTGGCATAAATAAAATAGGCCTTACAAATTGTAAGGCCTATTTATAATTTCCTATCTGAGTTACTATGCCCCAACACTTTCTGTTTTTCCAACTGCCTTTCCAATTGGAAAGTGAAGAGTGAATTTACTGCCTTTTCCGACTTCAGACTCTAATATAATCTCACCACCCAATCTGTCCACCAAGGTTTTAACAATCGCTAAACCCAAACCATTAGAACTTTCACCAGCAGTAGGTTGAGCACTCAATTTTGTAAATTTCTTATATAGATTTTTCTTATCCTCTTCTCTAAATCCTTGACCTGAGTCTTGAATGTAAATATGAATTTGCTTGCCTGACTTGAAAGCCCCAAGTATTACTTTAGAATCGGCATTAGAAAATTTAATGGCATTAGAAACAAGATTGTCCAATATTCTAGAAAGGTAAACACGGTCAGTAAACAAATAAGCATGCGCATCGCTTATTTCAGCAATTATCTCAATGTTCTTAGCCTTGGCATCAGCATAGAAATATTTAGCCTTTTCAAGTATTAAATCACAAGCATCAACTTTCATGACATCTTTTTTTCGGCTATCATCTTCAAATGAGTTAACATCCAGTAGATCACGAATGAGGTTTACACCGCTGTCAGATATCTCCTGAAGCAGATTGTTAAAATTACTTTGCTCTTCATTAAGACCAGAAAGCTTTAGTAATTCAGATATTCCTCTGATTCTATTAAAAGGTGATTTAAGATCATGAGCTACAATATTCATTAAGATATCTTTCTCCTGATTCAAATGAGCTAAATCATCATTTCTTTTCTGCAGTTTCTCATTCTGAGAGTTGATTAGAACATTTTGTCTTGAAATCTCTTCTCTTTGTGCAGCTATCTCTTCATTCTTTTCCTTTAATTTTCTATTGTCCCCTTTACGTTTCCTACCCATGATATATAGTGTAACCATCAGGGTGGTAACAACAAAAACAATAATAATTAACGCAATATTCTGGGTTTGCTGCCTTTCGATAATCGCTTCATCCCTTGCTTGTTGTGCTGTCAAAATTTCATTCTCCTGACCCTTTTTCTCAATTTCAAATCTAGCTTCTAACCTCTCTAGGGTTCTTGCTACTTCAGCATTATCAAGAGATTGATTAAGCTCAGTGTATTTCACAAAGTAATCATAACTTTCTGCTATCCTATTAGTCTGACTTGATATTTCAGACAAATAATAGTAAGCATCTCGTTCAAGAACTAAGTCTTTAGATTCCTCGGTATTCCTGATTACTTTTTCCAAATAGCCTCTTGACTTTTCAAATTCTTTTTGCCTAAAATATATTTTACCAAGCTGTAGTTCAACTTGACTCACTAAATCTAGATTAGAAGAGCTTCGTGCTACTCTATCTGCCTTCAGACCGAACATAAGTGCTTCTTCATACTTATCTTCACTATAGTAAAGTTTTGATATCCCCAAGTCTATCCCTGAAATACTAATTTTATCATTGATTGCCTCAGCCTTCACTTTAGCTTGAATGTATTGATCAAAAGCCTTATCAAAACTTCCCAATTCCTTATAAATACTAGCTATTTCAGCCATTGCGGAAATTTGCCCTCTTACATTATTTGAGTTTTCACGTATCTTCAAAGCCTGCTGACTCATCTCAAGGGCTTTCTCGTATTTCTTTTGGGTTTGATATAACTCGGCAAGACTTTTATAACAATAACCGATTCCTTCAACATCATTGATGTTTTTAAATATCTCTAGTGATTTATAGTAGGCGTCATATGATTTTATAAAATCACCTTGATTTAGATATAGGCGGCCTAAACTATTTAGAGCATGAGCATATTGAGAAGAGTCACGATGTAATTCAGCCTCATCAAGAGCCAAATTATAATATTCAAAAGACTTTATATTATTGCCTTTATAGTGATATCCTATTCCTAGATAATTTAAAGACTGTGCGCCACCACTTTTTAAGTTATAACGCCTGACTAACTCAAGGGCCTTCTCAGCATAGCGTATGGTACTATCTGGATGTGATTTTCGATATTCCCAACCTAAAAGATTATATAAATCAATTCGGGAAGTATCATTAAAATCAAGTTGCCTGATTTGAGTTTGAATACTATCTATCCGATCAAAATTCTGCCCTGACAGGGGTGCAGAAAGTAAAAAAATACTAAGAGATAAAATGTAATATTTCAAGATTCTTCTCATGAGGCTCATTTCCATCGACCTAGGTAAAACTAGTAATCTTATTCTTTATTTCCTTGGATGAATAGATATGATTAGCTTTTATATCAAAAAGATTTCTCCGCTCATAAATATTGTACATTCATATGCACAATGATTTTTATATATTTAGATGAATCAAATTACTTAACAACAATGAAACGAATTACACCCCTATTTCTTGCACTTTTATGTTTGTGCGTTTATAGCACTGAAGCCCAGCGCAAATCAAAATCTAATGTCTCAACAGTCTCTTATGACGAAAGTCTTTACAGCGGCTTGAAATGGAGACATATTGGACCATTTAGAGGTGGTCGTTCGGCAGCAGTAACTGGTGTGCCTGGAAAGGCCAACTTGTACTACATGGGAACCACTGGTGGTGGTGTATGGAGAACCACAGATGCGGGTAATTCATGGGAGAATATTAGCGATGGTTTCTTTGGTGGATCTATTGGTGCAGTAGCAGTAAGTGAATGGGACAATAACGTTATCTATGTTGGCGGTGGTGAAGTTACCGTTCGTGGAAATGTTTCATCCGGTTCTGGTATGTACAAGTCTGTAGATGCAGGAAAAACATGGAGTTCAATAGGACTTCCAAACTCAAGACATATATCGCGCATTAGGATTCACCCTAAAAATCCAGATTTAGTATATGCGGCCGTTATGGGTGACCTTTATAAGTCTAGTGCGGAAAGAGGAATTTACCGAAGTAATGATGGTGGTAAAACCTGGAGCAAGGTATTGTATGCTAATGCAGATGCAGGAGTTGTTGACTTAGTAATGGATCCTAACAACCCAAGAATACTTTATGCTTCCACTTGGAGAATCAGAAGAACACCATATAGGCTGGAGAGTGGCGGTGGGGGGGGAGCGATTGGGATGAGTTCAGATGGAGGGGATACTTGGGAAAATATTAGCAAAAACAAAGGGTTACCAAAAGGTGTTTGGGGAATTTCTGGTGTGACGGTCTCTCCAGTAAACTCAAATCGCGTTTGGACTATTATAGAAAATAATGATGGTGGTGTTTATCGTTCAGATGATGCAGGTAAAACATGGGCTAAAGTAAACGATGAAAGAAAACTGAGACAAAGGGCTTGGTATTACACCAAAATATATGCTGACACACAAGATGAGGATATGGTCTATGTGATGAACGTACAATACCATGTTTCAAAAGATGGTGGAAAAACATATGAGACATCAAATGCGCCTCATGGTGATCATCATGACTTGTGGATAGCACCAGAAGATAACCAGAGAATGATTATAGCTGATGATGGAGGTGGACAAGTGAGTTTTGATGCTGGTGAAAACTGGACAACCTATCATAATCAGCCAACGGCACAATTTTATAGAGTGACAACAGATAACCATTTCCCATACAGGATTTATGGTGCACAGCAAGATAATTCTACTGTTAGAATTACCCATAGAACAACAGGAAGAAGTATAGAAGAAAGTGATTGGGAATCAACAGCAGGTGGTGAAAGTGCACATATAGCAGTAGATCCTAAAAACAATGAAATTGTATATGGAGGTAGTTATGATGGCTTTTTAACCAGAGTTAATCACGATACTGAGGAATTAAGGGCTATCAATGTTTGGCCAGATAACCCTATGGGACATGGAGCTATTGATTTCAAATACAGGTTTCAATGGAACTTCCCTATTATGTTTTCACCAAACGACCCAAAGAAACTTTATACCACTTCTCAGCACGTACATGTTTCTACCAATGAGGGTCAGTCTTGGGAAATTATTAGCCCTGATCTTACAAGAAATGACACTACTAAGCAGTTATCCTCAGGTGGGCCAATAACTCAAGATAATACTAGTGTTGAATACTACGCTACAATATTTGCCATTAACGAATCTACACTTGAGCCAGGTCTAATTTGGGCAGGTTCAGATGATGGGTTAGTGCATATTACCACAGACGCTGGAAAAAACTGGAAAAATGTAACTCCGTCAGGAATGCCAGAATGGATGATGATTAATAGTATTGATATTGATCCTTTTGTAAAAGGTGGTGCATACATAGCGGGTACTAAATATAAAACCGGTGACTATGCTCCTTATCTATACAAAACAAAAGACTATGGTAAAACATGGACTAAAATAACTTCAGGCATCCCATCAGAACATTTTACGAGAGTCGTTCGTGCTGACCCCAAAAGAAAGGGGTTATTATATGCTGGTACTGAAAATGGAATGTACATTTCGTTTGATGACGGTGATAGCTGGAAACCTTTCCAACTTAATCTTCCAATAGTGCCAATCACTGATTTGACCATTAAAAATGACAACTTGATAGCAGCTACTCAGGGCAGAAGCTTTTGGCTTATTGATGACCTTACACCACTTCACCAATTAAGTGATCAAGTAAAGTCTGCTAGTAGCTATTTATTCAAACCAATGGACAGCTATAGAATGGATGGTGGTAGTTATGGAAATTCTAAAACTTCGGGAGAAAATCATCCGGGTGGAGTAATGGTTCATTTTTATTTGAAGGATACAGCCAACGTTGATACGGTGAGAATGACATTTAGGGAACAAGGTGGTGAGGTCATTAGAACTTTCAGCAATTTCCCTGATAAAGAAAATAAGGAAGGCAAGCTAGATCTTAAATCTGAAATGAATCGATTTGTTTGGGATATGAGATATACAGGAGCAGACGGTTTTGATGGAATGATACTTT
>CAYGNU010000115.1:0-9920 GCA_964351175.1 uncultured Roseivirgaceae bacterium
AGAAAGAAATTTTGTTGAATATCCAGCATAACTATAACGAGGATCAGGACATGGACCATGACCATGTAGCCACTTCTTTTGATACTCCTCTTCGAGTAGATGCTTTTGATATGCCTGATAATGAAAAAGTCGCAAAGATAGAAGAGCATTTTACTGAAATAATGAATATTCTGGGCTTAGATCTAACTGATGATTCGTTAAAAGGCACTCCGCATCGTGTCGCCAAAATGTATGTTAAAGAAGTCTTTAGTGGACTTAATCCGGCAAACAAGCCAAGTGCGCGTCTCTTTGAAAATAAATATAAGTATGACCAAATGCTTGTGGAGAAGGATATTACCTTCTATTCACACTGTGAACACCATTTTGTTCCTATATATGGAAAAGCACATGTTGCTTATATTTCTAGTGGTGAGGTTATTGGCTTGTCAAAAATTAATAGAATTGTACAATACTATTCAAGAAGACCTCAAGTTCAAGAGCGCCTAACTGTTCAAATAGGTAAAGAGTTGCAAAAAGTTTTAAAAACAGAACATGTAGGAGTTGTTGTTGATGCAACGCACATGTGTGTAGCTTCTAGAGGAGTTGGAGATACCAACAGTAAAACAGGTACCGCTTACTTTGGTGGTAAGTTTAAGGAAGAACAAGCAAAAAATGAATTTCTAAATTATATCAACAGCAAATAGTAATCAAAATCCTTACTGATTTTAATAAAGTCACTTTAATTCAATTAGAGTGACTTTTTACTTTTAATAAGTACAATATGATTCTTTCCTGCATGAATATAATTTGTAACTTTATCATTCAATTATGATAACCGAAAAAAACGGACTTTATGGCATTTGATTTAGATATGATCAAAGCAGTTTATGCTGGTATGGGAGCCAGAATAGAAGCTGCCAGAAAAGTGGTTAATAAGCCACTTACACTTTCTGAGAAAATTTTATACTCACACTTATATGAAGACCAAAAGCTTGAAGCTTTTGGTAGAGGCAAATCTTATGTTGATTTTGCCCCAGATAGAGTGGCTATGCAAGATGCTACAGCTCAAATGGCACTATTGCAGTTTATGCAAGCTGGTAAGCCTACTGCCGCTGTACCTTCTACTGTGCATTGTGATCACCTCATTATGGCTAAGCAAGGAGCTGTTGAAGATTTAAGAACATCTTTAACTGCAAGTGGTGAAGTATTTAACTTTTTAGAATCTGTATCTAACAAATACGGTATTGGTTTTTGGAAGCCAGGGGCGGGTATTATCCATCAGGTAGTATTAGAAAATTATGCCTTCCCAGGTGGAATGATGATCGGAACTGACTCCCACACTGTAAATGCAGGTGGCCTTGGAATGGTAGCCATTGGTGTAGGTGGTGCTGATGCAGTGGATGTTATGGCTGGCATGGCTTGGGAACTTAAATTCCCAAAACTTATAGGTGTTAAATTAACCGGAAAGCTTAATGGCTGGACAGCACCAAAAGATGTTATTCTTAAAGTTGCAGGTATACTTACTGTAAAAGGTGGTACCGGTGCAATTGTTGAATACTTTGGTGAGGGTGCTAAATCTATGTCTTGTACAGGAAAAGGTACTATCTGCAACATGGGTGCTGAAATTGGTGCAACCACTTCAACATTTGGTTATGATGAGTCAATGGATCGTTACTTAAGAGCTACTGAAAGAGCTGAGGTAGCAGATTTAGCAAATGGCGTTAAAGAACATTTAACAGGAGATCCAGAAGTATATGCTAACCCTGAGAAATATTTCGATCAAGTAATAGAAATTGATCTTTCAACTTTAGAGCCTCATGTTAACGGACCATTTACTCCGGACAAAGCAACTCCTGTATCTCAAATGAGAGCTGAAGCTGAGAAAAATGGATGGCCAACAAAAGTGGAGTGGGGATTAATTGGTTCATGCACTAACTCCTCTTACGAAGATTTATCTAGGGCTGCTTCCATTGCTAAGCAGGCTGTTGATAAGAATTTAAAAACAAAAGCAGAATTTGGAATCAATCCAGGTTCAGAGCAAATTAGATATACCGTAGATAGAGATGGCTTCATCAAGATTTTCGAAGATCTCGATGCACGGATATTTACTAACGCATGTGGACCATGTATCGGTCAGTGGGATCGAGCAGGTGCAGATAAAAAAGAAAAGAATACAATCATTCACTCTTTTAACAGAAACTTTTCTAAAAGAGCTGACGGAAACCCTAATACACATGCCTTTGTAGCTTCTCCTGAAATGGTGGCCGCCATCGCTATATCTGGTGATCTTGGTTTCAATCCTATAACTGATACGTTAACCAATGAAAACGGAGAGCAAATAAAGCTAGACCCTCCTACCGGCTGGGAACTCCCTGAGAAAGGTTTTGATTTTGAAGATAATGGCTATCAAGCACCTGCAGCTGATGGAAGTAGTGTTCAAGTCAAAGTTGCTCCAGATTCAAAAAGACTTCAATTATTAGATCCTTTCAAACCTTGCGATGGTAACAATATCACTGGAATGAAACTTTTGATAAAAGCAAAAGGTAAGTGTACAACTGACCATATATCTATGGCAGGACCATGGTTGAGATTTAGAGGTCATTTAGATAATATTTCAGACAACACCCTAACCGGAGCAGTTAACTTTGCTAATGATGCGACTGACTCTGTTAAAAATCAATTGACCGGTGAGTATGGGCCAGTGCCTGCAACAGCCAGAGCTTATAAAGCGGCTGGCATTCCTTCAATTGTCGTTGGTGACCACAACTATGGTGAAGGCTCCTCAAGAGAGCACGCTGCCATGCAGCCGAGACATTTAGGCGTAAAAGCAGTCTTGGTGAAGTCATTTGCCAGAATTCATGAGACAAACCTTAAGAAACAAGGAATGTTAGCATTGACATTTGCCAATGAGAATGATTATGATTTGATTCAGGAAGATGATTCTTTAGATTTAATTGATCTGCAAGATTTCACTGAAGGTAAACCATTGACTTTAGTGTTAAATCACAAGGATGGTTCATCAGACACCATAAAAGTTAATCATACTTATAATGAAGCGCAAATTGGCTGGTTTAAAGCCGGAAGTGCTTTAAACTTAATAGCAGCTAAACAAAGCTAATTTTAAAACCCCGCCCAGCGGGGTTTTTTATTACTCAATTTTTCAGAATTCTGAATCAATCATAACGAGCAGTTTATAACTTGAAATACTGTTTTAAAGATTAGTCCATTGTTCAAAGCTTTATATCATATTGATATGAGGTAACACTAAAAATATTAAAACAATGGCTAATAGTATCGATCTTGATTTTACCTATACTACAATAGATAAAATATTTCGCCTAAGTATGGGTGAGTCTGGCGACTACAGCGGGGCCAAGTATGATGGCGATTTTTCAATGTCACTTGAAGCAGCTCAAAAAGAAAAACATAAGTTTATTGCTGATAGTTTAAATATTAAAAAAGGAAGTAGAGTATTGGATATGGCCTGTGGTTGGGCCCCATTCACTAAATATATCATTACTGATAGAGAAGCAGTCAGCATTGGCCTAACCCTATCAAAGGGACAAGCAGAAGCATGTCAAAATAATGGAATGAATGTTATTGTCAAGGATTGTCGATACATCACACCCGAGGATTTTGGCACCTTCGATGCCATAACATGTATAGGTGGTTTGGAACATTTTTGTTCTGTTGAAGAATGGAAAGAAGGCAAACAAGAACATATATACAGTCAATTCTTTAAAACCTTAAATGATTTACTCCCTGTTGGAGGTAGATTTTACATGCAGACCATGACTTTTAGCAAAAACATGTTACCCTACGACAAAATAGACATTAACGAGCCCAAGGGATCTGCTTCTCATGTTCTAGCTTTAATGATGAAGGAATTCCCTGGCTCATGGCTACCTGACAGTCCAGAAATGGTGATAAAAAATGCCAAACCTCATTTTAAATTAATATCTCAAAGCAGTGGTAGAATTGATTATATAGAAACTATTAATCAATGGCGAAAGAAATTTAGAAAGTTTAACCTAAAAAAATACCTTCTTTATATTTCTTTACTTCCTAAGCTTATCACGAATAAAGAATTTAGACATCAAGTCGCTGTATTTAGAATTAGCCCAAATAAAGTCTGTTTTGAACAGGAAATAATGGATCACTATAGATTGGTATTTGAGAAGATATAATGGGAACATGATTGGAATCTAACTTCTACAGATGTTAGAAATGTATTTACCCCGAATTAATTAACTTGGTGAGGACTACTATTGATCAAAAAAGGAATGAAAAAATTACTGTTTATTATATTATTAGGTTTAGCAATTGCATGTCAACCAACAGAGCAATTGAATGAGGAAGTTACGGTGCAGTCAAATACAAACTGGCATTTTGAAAACTTTGAAAAAGTTGATAGCATAAACCCCATACTTAGCCCATCCGTTGATCTGGAATTTACCGACCCTATCACCCAAAAGGTTGTGAAATGGGAAGAACGTAATGTTCTTAACCCTACAGCCTTAGTCAGAAATGATACTGTATTTCTCTTGTACCGCGCGCAAGATCTTAACGGTACTTCAAGAATAGGTATGGCCATAAGTACTGATGGATTGCATTTCACAAAGCAGTCTGCCCCTATCTTCTACCCTGATAATGATGACATGAAGGTTAATGAATGGAATTACAAGAAGTCAGAAGCAGAGCAAGTAAATTCAGAAGATTGTTATTTCTGCTATTTCGATGGCGTTGAAGATCCTAGAATCGTGATGGATGAAAATGGTGTCTATTTCATGACTTACACATCTTATGATGGTAAGACGGCAAGATTAAGTTTAGCCTCATCAAAAGACCTGAAAACTTGGACAAAGCATGGTTTGGTTCTTAGCGGAGAAGAATACAAAGATACTTGGTCAAAAGCAGGAGCCATAGTTAGTGAACTAAAGGGTAATCAGATAGTAGCTAAAAAAATCAATGGGCTTTACTGGATGTATTTTGGTGACACGGATTTATTTATTGCTTCCTCCAAAGATTTGATTCATTGGGATGTCGCCATTAATGAAGAATCTAAAAAAATGTTCTCGGTACTCCATCCAAGACCTGGATATTTTGATAGTAGACTCGTGGAATCTGGACCTTATGCACTATATACCGAAGCTGGTATTCTGCATATTTATAATGCTAGTAATGCTGCTAATTTTAATGATCCAACATTGCCTAAATTTACCTATGCTGCCGCTCAGGCATTATTTGATAAAGAAGTACCCTACAAACTAATAGACAGAACTGAAAGTTATTTCATCCATCCAGATAAAGATTATGAGAAAGTTGGAGAGGTAAATGAGGTATGTTTTGTAGAAGGATTAATTTATTTTAAAGGTCAATGGCTATTATACTATGGAACTGCGGATTCAAAAATTGCTGTTGCCGTAAGTAATGATCCAATTAAATAATCGCTTATTTCTGTATTGGATTATAGTATAGAACAAATCACATATCAGCTGACCTGGCCCATAAGGCACAAAGTTATGTGGCCTGACAAGCCTATTGATTATATTAAGCTGTCAAATGATGAAGAGGGAATCCATTTTGCGGTATGGAAAAATAAGACAATTGTAGCAGTAGTATCAGTCTTTATTAAAGATGGCCATGCTCAATTTAGAAAGCTGGCTACTTTGGTAAGCGAGCAAAAAAAAGGCTACGGATCAGCCTTAATCAGTTATATCATTGCACACTTAAAACACGAACCTGTTTCTTTACTTTGGTGCAATGCAAGGATTAATAAAACTGATTTCTACAAGAAATTTGGTTTAGTTGAAACTGATAAAAGGTTTATCAAGGAAGGGCAAGAATATGTAGTTATGCAGAAAAGCCTTTAAACAGTCTCTACTTCTGGGATTTCGAAGGATACCTTAGTCCCCTTTCCTTCTTCAGATTCTATGTTGATTCTACCCTTAAGTTTGTCAACGGTTTCTTTAACAATATATAGACCTAAGCCTGAGCCTGCTCCATCATCAGTAGCACGATAGAACATGTCATAAACTTTCTCAATATGATCTTTTGAGATTCCTCTTCCATTGTCCTCCACTATCAGTTTGGCTGCGTGATCTTTGATCTCTACATTAACTTTTATTATTGGATCACGTCCATTTCTATATCGAATAGCATTTGAAAAAATATTGTTTAGAATAACCTTAATTCGCCACGCATCACTAAAAAAAGGTTGGTCTTGTTTTATTTTGATGTTCCTTTCTACTTCCTCACCATTAGAAGTAGCATGCTTGAGCTGATTGAACGTATCATCAATGATTGACTTGAAAGATATCTCTTCCCGTTTCACTTCTAGCCTTGAGTTCCTAGATTGATCCAGTATCTCTTTTATAAAATTATCCTGCTGGAGTGCACTCTTATTAATCATTTCCAAATAGGCATCTTTCATATTCATGTCTTCATCCTTCTTAGCAAGGTTGATGATACCAAGAACTGATGCTATTGGTGCTCTTAGATCGTGAGAGACACTATAAACAAAATTGTCAAGTTCAATATTTCTTTTACTCAACTCTTCATTCGTATTCTTAAGTTTATCTTCAGCTTTCTTGCGGGTCTCTATCTGGCCATTGAGCTCTTTGGTTCTTTCCTTAACCATGTCTTCCAGGTTTTCATTAAACTTCAGCAACTTATTCTGAACTTCAGTTCTTTCCCTAACTGTAGCTGCTAAAATAATGGTTGATATACTGACTACACCAACAAAAATTTGAAGTAATAGCATGGTACTGTTTGGAGAATCAAGCAGAAATGGTCCTACATCCAGTGTTGTGATATATATAGCCGAAATAGAGACGACTACAACCGCGGTCATAGAAATAATTAACTGAAATCTAAAAGCCAACCATAAAAGAAAAGGGAGTAATAAATATGGAAGAGCCCTTGAAATAGTAAAGTTAAGATCTTCAATTTGAAGAAGTAGATAAAGTGATACTGAACAGACAACAAAAATCACAATTTCTAAGATCTTATCAGTTGCAAACTCGTATTTGTACTTCTTAAATAAAGATAATATGAATGGTGTGAATAGGAGGATTCCTACTACATTGCCTACCCACCAATAAAAGAAACTTGTTGCTAAAGCACTAGTTTCGAGCATGCCATTGGTCCACAGACTAAATGTACTAAAACCTGCGCCTACCAATGCTATCATCATGGTGACAAATAAAAACCTAAAGGCATTTTTTGTATGATGAAATGGAAAGTCATCTTTAATCCACGATTTGATGAGAAAATTACCCAGAACTGCCTCTAGCGTATTACCAATCGCAATAAAACTAGATATCGTTATGATACTTTGTGCCGGTAATTCAGGCACATTCCAATAAGCCATTACATTAGCAATAAGAGCACCAATTGTAATACCAGGCCATGCTTTGCGGCCTAAAAGAATTATTAAAGCAAAGCCTAATCCAGAAGGTGGCCAAGTAGGCAAAGCATTAGTATCTTCGAAAGCCAAAAGGTACCCAAATCTTGCCGCTAGATAATATAAAATCGCAACTAGAACGATCTTAATATCTAAATTATACTTAAGTAAAGGTTTTAGTTTCATATGCCAATACACTCATTATCAAATAAATATCTGTAATATTTTCCATTTATTTGTATTCATGTAAGAAATAATCGCTATTGTGCTTATTTGTTCGATATATTAACACACATAATGTTCAAGTGTAACAGAAACCCCTCCCGCTAAATCCATGGTTCTATTTAAAAATGTAGAATTATTAGTGTTTTATCATTAATTTTCAATCTTATAAATTGAAATATCTGCTATAATGAAAGAAGGCAAAAGACCTGTATTGAGAGTATTCTTCATTTATGCATTTCTGCTTTTAACTCTTTTCACAATAACCATTGGCATTTGGTTATACAATGACATTAAGCGTGATAGAATAAAGGATTTAAACTACTCAAGCTCAGTAATCACCAGATATTATGAGTTAAGCTTTAGACAATGGAGTAACACCTTATTAAGCTTGGGACAGCAATTAGTTGAAATAAAAGGAGAAGATAAACTAGCTAAAAGACTAAAGGTTGCTAAAAAAGCCAACTCAAACTATAAGGAACTTCTCGCTTTTGGACTAACTGACTCCACTGGTCAAGTGGTTGTATTTACTGAGTCAAATATTGGAGACTCACTCCCAAATTTGATGCTTTCGGACAATTCAAGACGATCATTTTTAAAGTCTAAAAATGTAGATAACATTTCAATTGGAGAAGCTTATTATTTTCCAAATGTAGTTGATTGGATACTTCCTATAAGAGTGCCTATAAGAGATAGTCTAGATCAATTAGTAGCTATCAACACTACAGCTCTTCAATATAATAGTCTTAACAATGAGCTCTCAAGTTTTGGTTTTGACTCGAGTTATAGGATTCATTTAATCAACAAAGATTTTAATACAACTCAGCTGTATTACCCTCTTCCTGTTAAGGAATATGCGAATTTACTCCGTAAAGAAGCCTCTATTTACTCTGATATATCTTCAAAAACAATTGAAGGCATTAACTATTATGAGGGCTTTAATACATTTGAAAACCACAGTTCATTTTTAATTAAAACTGACTTAATTGGTCTAAATCATGAGTTAGTGGTTTCAGTAAATCAAAATATTCTATGGTCTGAAATGATACCAATTATCTGGATCATTCTAATAGTTTATATTTTATTAAGTACCATTCTATGGTTCACCTATTATTACTCCGTTAAAAAAGAAAAAGAATACTTCTCAAGGATCAAACAGGAAAGAGATTTTAGTTCTAGTATTATTGACAGTTCACCTACCATTATACTCGGGTTAAATAACGATTTAAACTGCTCTTTTATCAACCCTGTAGGAGTTGAATTATTGGGGTATGAAAAAGATCAAATAGTAAGATCTAACCTGAATAGTGTCCTTTTCCCAGACTTACAACAGGAAAAGATAGATCAATTTAGTAGTACTGGACTTATTAACAATAAGGATAATTACGCTGGAAGGATTATTTCCTCAAACAACAAGGAGAGATACATTTACTGGCAGTTCATCAAGCATAATGTGGGCGATCAAATAAAAGTATTGCTTTTTGGTGTTGATGAAACAGATAAGAAAATAGCTCAAAAACAACTTGTAGAAAGAGAGGCTAATCTTAAATCAATATTTGAGAGTACAAATAGTTTAATCGGCCTTTTTGACAAAAACAAAATGCTTGTTGAGTTCAATCAGTCCTTTGCCGCATATGCTAAGAATGTAAACAATATCACGATGACCAAGGGTATGGACATTTTTGAAGCTATGGATACTCCTTTAGTTGAAGAGTGGAAGATTTTTCAAGATAGGGCTTTGAAAGGTGAGAAATTTCAGGAAACAGTTGAATACCCTACTGAAATGGGAACCATGTATTTTTTATTTAGCTACAATCCTATTTATCAAGGAGAAGAAATAACAGGATTGTCCTTATTTGTTGAAGATATAACACTCTTAAAGCAAGCAGAAAAAGAGCTCGAGCGTTATACTGAAAACCTCGAAGAATTAGTCAAAGAACGAACTGAAGCTTTAGAAATAAAAAATATTGAGCTCAAAAATGGAAATGAGGAACTAGCTCTGGCGTTAGAGAATTTAAAAACAACGCAACAACAATTGCTTAAAGTTGAGAAAATGGCCTCTTTGGGCGTATTGTCTGCAGGCATAGGTCATGAAATAAACAATCCGTTAAATTTCATTCAAAATGGTCTTTCAGCACTCATTCAACAATTAAATAATTCAAAACATCATGAAGAGGTAGAAAATTTGAAGCCATTTATAGATATCATTAATGATGGTGTGAATAGGGCTAGTAAAATTGTTAAAAGCTTAAGCCATTTTAGCAGACAACAAAAATCGATGGATGAAGAATGTAATATTCATGAAATCATTGAC
>CAYGNU010000116.1:0-9885 GCA_964351175.1 uncultured Roseivirgaceae bacterium
CAGAATTGCAAGTAAAATTCCTACCATCCAAAATCTCGTTACAATTTTAGATTCATGTATTTCCATTTTTTGATAGTGATGATGCAAAGGGGACATTAAAAATATCCTTCGCCCTTCACCATATTTCCTTTTTGTGTATTTGAAATAGCCCACCTGCATCATTACTGAAAGACTTTCTATCAAGAAAATACCACATAACAATGGCAATAAAAGCTCCTTGCGTACTATCAATGCGAGTACTGCTATAATGCCTCCTAGTGTTAGACTGCCAGTGTCACCCATAAATACCTGAGCGGGATATGCGTTATACCACAGAAACCCAATACAAGCACCTACAAAAGCAGCACAGAAAATCACAACTTCACTTAGGTTAGGGATATGTAGAATGTTCAGATAGTCACTAAAGTCGACACGACCAGATAGGTATGCCAAAATAGCTATGGTCAAACCGATAATTGCCGAAGTACCTGCTGCTAATCCATCAATGCCATCAGTAAGATTGGCACCATTAGAGACTGCAGTCAAAATGAAGATCACTACAAATACATAAATGATCCATGTGAAATCATGAGTCATAAAAGGTAACACCTTATCATAATCAAACTCATTATCCTTAAGGAAAGGAACTGTAGTTTTAGTAGATTTTACATCCTCATATTCTCTTACTACCTCGTTCTGCTCATTGAAGGTTTCCTCACCATATTCTCTAACCACCACATTCTCATTGAAATAAAGTGTAAGCCCAACTACTAGTCCTATAGTAACCTGACCTACAATTTTGAATTTGCCAGCAAGCCCCTCCTTATTCTTTTTGAAAATCTTGATATAATCGTCCAAAAACCCAATTAAACCAAGAGCAATAGTGACACCTACGAGTAGTACGACATATACATTCTCAAGACGAGCAAAAAGAAGAACTGGAATCAAGATCGCACTAATGATAATTAACCCCCCCATTGTAGGCGTTCCCTTTTTAGCCATCTGACCTTCAAGACCTAAATCACGAATGCTTTCACCAACTTGCTTCTTCTGCAGAAAATCTATCAGTCGCTTACCTATCAAAATAGTGATAACCAATGATAAAACTGCTGCCATACCAGCTCTGAACGAGATGTACTGAAACACACTCGCCCCTATCAGACTATATTGTTTTTCTAAATAATCGAATAGGTAGTATAGCATAGATTAATTGGCAAATAGGTTTAACATTCTTCCCAAAACTTCTTTGTCATCAAATGGATGTTTCACTCCGTTGATCTCTTGATATTTCTCATGACCCTTACCTGCCACAAGTATGATATCCTTTTCGCTTGCCAATAGACAGGCTGTTTTAATGGCCTCTTCTCGATCCATTAAAACCACAGTCTTTTTATAATCTGAAGGACTCACGCCCTTTTTCATATCGTTGATTATACTTTCTGGGTCTTCATTTCTTGGGTTATCTGTTGTAAAGACCACCTTATCACTTAGTTTACAGGCTATTGAAGCCATCAATGGCCTTTTCGTAGCATCACGATTTCCTCCGCAGCCCACAACGGTGATTACTTGCTCATTTCCCGTTCTGAATTCCGCGATGGTTTCTAACACATTTTTCAATGCATCTGGAGTATGAGCATAATCCACTATAGCTGTGATATCCGAGTCATTGGCAACCTGTTCGAATCTGCCAAGAGCACCATTTAAAGATGATAGCGCTGTTAAAACAGCATCTGACTCTTCACCCAAAAGAATGGCAGCAGCATATACCGACAGGAGGTTGTAAGCATTAAAATCACCAATGAGTTTGAACCATACATTCTTGTTGTCTATCTCTAATTCAAGTCCATGAATAGTATTTGAAACCAACTTTGCCTTGAAGTCAGTCATACTCTTTAGTGAGTATGTTTTCTTTTCAGCTTTTGTATTTTGAAGCATGATCTGGCCACGCTTATCGTCTTTATTTACCAGAGCGAAAGCATCACTATTCAACCCATCAAAGAGTTTCTTTTTAGCTGCTATATAGGCATCAAACGTCTTGTGATAATCTAAGTGATCATGCGATATGTTTGAGAATATAGCTCCCGTAAATGTTATTCCTGCTATTCTATATTGATCAATGGCATGTGAACTCACTTCCATAAAGCAATACTCACATCCCTTTTCCACCATGCTATTTAAAAGCTCGTTGAGTCTAAGTGCATCTGGTGTTGTATGCATAGATGGTAACACTTCGCGATCAATTCTATTGTCAATAGTTGATAACAAGCCTGATGGATAACCAAGTTTTTGAAATAAGTTAAAGAGTAAGGTGGCAACAGTAGTTTTACCATTTGTTCCTGTTACTCCTACAAGCTTTAACTTGCCACTTGGATTATCATAAAAATTAGAAGCAACAATTCCTAAAGCCTCTGCACTATTTTTAACGGCTACATAAGTCACGTCTTCGTTAACTTGCTCGGGTAACGTTTGGCAAATAACAGCCACCGCACCAGACTTAATGGCGCTACCTATATATTGATGTCCATCTACCTGCGTACCCTTGACAGCTACGAAAAGTGATCCGCTTTTAACTTCTCTAGAATCAAAACTGACCTGACTTATCTGACGAGTCATATCTCCACTGGCTGATACCAATGAAACTTTATACAATATGTCCTTTAACTCAGCCATCAGCTTAACTTGATAGTTATTTGATTACCATTTGAAATTTTTGTCCCTGGTATTTGAGACTGCTCCACCACACGACCTTTACCTGAAACATTAACTTTTAAACCTGTGCTCTCCAGTAAGAAAAGTGCATCACGTAGTGTCATACCTTTTACATTTGGCACAAGATTTTCAATTACTTTGTTTTCTTTCCACTTGATAGAATTTCCAAATCGTTCAGTAACTACCCAGTCCTTTTCTGTAGTACTATGATTAGAGATGCCCAATTCGTTGCACAAGAATTTCAACTCATCTTGCCTACCAGACTGAATAAGTGGAAATATGCCCGCTTCAGCAGTGAACTCTTCAGGAAAAGGGGCGTGCATATCAATATCTCTCGAATAAATGTTATCTGCAATTTCTTTGAATACAGGCGCTGCTACATTACTTCCATACTGGCGCCATCCTTTAGGATTTTTAATCAGTACAATAGCGCTATATTTTGGCTGTTCAGCTGGGAAATAACCAACAAATGAAGTGATGTACTTTTTGGTGTATCTACCATTTTCCAGTATCTGAGCAGTACCTGTCTTACCAGCTATTTTATAATGACTATTCTTAATATTTTCAGCAGTTCCACGCTCCACAACACCCTCCAGCATAATTCTAAGCTTCACCAATGTTTCATCAGAACATATTTTTTGATTAAGTACTGTGGGCTTGATCTTCTCCATTACCTTATCAGCTCTTCTAATCCTCTTTACAAAAACAGGTCTGATCATTTTACCATTGTTGGCAACTGCATTGTATAATGCGAGAGTTTGTAATGGAGTCAATTCAAGGCCATAGCCATATGCCATCCATGGCAGTGTAATTCCGCTCCAATCCTTATCAGTAGGTCTTTTAATAATTGGAATACCCTCACCTTTGATCTGCACTCCTAGAGGTTTAGATAATCCCAATCGATCAATTTGCTCTACAAATTTTGCAGGTTGCTTTCCAAAATACTGGTCCACCAGCTTGGCCATAGCCACGTTGGATGAAACTTCAAAAGCTTGTTTTACTGTGATGGTTCCATAACCACCCTTTTCGTGATCGCGTACCGTATTATCATAGAATTGCTGAACCCCGTTTCCAGTATTTATAGTATCGCTTAGCTTAATACCTGTATTCTCAAGTAAAGCTATCATGGTCGCTAACTTGAAAGTTGACCCTGGCTCTCTCAGGCCACCAACTGCATAATTATAGCGCTCATAATAATTCCCTTTACTATTTCGACTAAGGTTAGAAATAGCTTTTATTTCTCCTGTAGCCACTTCCATAACTACCACTACGCCATAGTCCGCTTCATGGTATTCAAGTGCTCTTAAAAGAGCCGTTTCACTTACATCTTGTAAATTGATATCAATTGTAGTTTCAATATCAAGACCTTGCTCAGTTTTTACTTCAGTACCATCAAAAACTGGTTTCCAACTACCCCCAGCAATCCTCTGGTAAAGTGCCTCACCATCCTGACCTGCTAATTCATCATTGAAACTATATTCTAAGCCAGCGCCACGTTCATTTTCATTAATAAAACCTATAGTTCTAAGGCTAAGATTAGAAAATGGTCTAAATCTTTTATCCACCTTTTCGAAGATAATTCCTCCTCTGAGCCTGCCAGCTCTAAAAATTGGCCAATCTTCTAATTCCTTTTTATCTTGATAACCAATGGTCGTTGAGCTTAAAGGGGTATATTGACGGTTAGCCTCACGTGCATTCCTAAGCATGCGTTTGTAGGATTCTGCACTTTGATCTCTGAAAAATTTAGAAAGTTTAAGAGCTAATGAGTCTATTCCTTCATTAAAAAGCTTATCAGAAGCAATAGTAGCATCAAAAGCCACTTTGTAAAACGGTAAAGAAGTCGCTAATAGGCTACCATTATCGCTATAGATATTACCCCGAGTAGCTTTCACTGGTCTGTATTGAAAGCTCATCTGATCAGATACCTCTTTCCACTTCTCCCCCTCAAAAAACTGAATGCGGCCCACTTTAATGGCAACCGCAGTAGCAAAGACGAAGACAAGCAAAAATGCTATCCGTACCCTAAGTAATATGGACTTCTTAATGTTCACTCTTTATCATTATTTTTTCAGGTGGTCTTAAACTTTCTTTAATTCCCTTACGAGCAATATTTTTAGCTACTTCAGATTGTTTACCGGCAAACATGTAGTCCGCTTTCAGTGTAGTATAATCTGCCCTTAGATCTTCAACGTCCTTTTCAAGGGTGTCAATTTTTCGAACATTTTTTTCAGCGTAATGACTATTACCGATATAGAACAAACCAATGAATGCAACAAATAGGATATAAGGAACAAATCTTACAGGGATGCCACTTTGAAAGGCAGCATCTAATTTTAGGAGCTTTTCTAGCTTAGAAAATACACTCCCTCCTTTCTGTTCCTTATTTATTTTAAAAGTATTTGTCGACATCGCTATATCTTTTCAGCTATGCGCAGCTTAGCGCTTCTAGCTCTATTGTTTATTTTTAATTCTTCTTCTGAAGCCTCTATTGGCTTCCTTGTAATCGCATTAAAAGGTTTTAAAACATTTCCATAAAAATCCTTTTCCAACTCCCCTTGTACCTTACCCTTGGCGATATAATTTTTTACCATTCGATCTTCAAGTGAGTGATAAGCCATAATCACCAATCTTCCCCCTGGCTTCAATACCTCCTCACACTGAATTAGCATTTCTTCCAATGCCTTTAATTCCTGATTAACCTCAATTCGAATCGCTTGGAAAACCTGTGCGTAATACCTATTTTCTTTGCCTCTTTTGGCAAATCGGTTCAAAACCCTTTTAAGGTCTTCCACCGTTTTTATTTCATTGTTAATCCTCTCGGCAGTTATTGCAGAAGCTAGTGTCTTTGCATTTCTAACTTCACCGTACATCCCTAATAACTTGTGAAGCGCATCAGCACTATAAGTATTGACTACCGTCTTAGCTGTTAAATCTGCTGATTGATCCATTCTCATATCCAACTCAGCATTAAATCGAGTTGAAAAACCTCGCTCTCCATCATCAATCTGATGTGATGAAATTCCCAGATCACCAAGGATTCCATCTACTTGCTTAATACCAAATGCCTTTAGGTATCTTTTCAGGTATCTGAAGTTCCCTTCAATTAGGGTAAACTTGTTGGAGTCAAAACTTTCAGCATTTTTAACTGCATCCTTATCCTGATCAAAACCATATAAATGACCACCGTCAAGATGCTTTAGGATTTCTCTAGAATGACCTCCTCCTCCGAATGTCAAGTCTACATATAGCCCGTCTGGCTTTATGTTCAGGCCTTCAATGCACTCTTGAAGCATAACTGGAATATGATATTGAGATTCAAGCATCTAGCCTTAAGCTTTAAGCTTTTTCAAGAATCCAGTTATCATTTTTTGCTCCTCAACTATACTTTCAAGCAATACGTCAGACTTACTCTTATCTACTAATCCTAGCTCTTTAGTTAGGATAATTTGAGTCTCTAATTCAAAACATGACCCTAATGCTATTTCCAAAAAACGTCCGTAATCCTTATCACTAGACCTTGAACTACCCTCGGCTATATTGCTGGAAATAGAAACTGCAGATCTGGTCATTTGAGATCGCAATCCATAATTCTCTACACTTGGTAAAGTATTTACTATCTCATATGCTTCCTTTCCTATCTTCATAGCTTTCTGCCAAATTTTTAATTCCTTGTAGTTCCTCATTAGCTTGAACCTTATAGCTAAAAGCTTGTAGCTTTAATTATTCATCTAAGTACTTCTGAGCCAATTTTGAAAATTCATCCGGATCATCAATCAAATGACTATTGTACTGCTCCGGATTCCATATTTCTACTTTATTACCCATTCCTACCACAATAGCATCTTTTTGAAGGTGAGCATAACCCATCATTAATTTTGGAATGAGCAAACGGCCAGCACTATCCAATTCAACGGTAGAGCTACCACGAAAGAAGTTCCTTTGTAGCTTTCTATACTCTTCATTGAATTCACTTAGTCCGGCTATTTTAGAGTAGATTTTTTTATACTCAATCATTGGATAGAGTATAAGACATGGCTCGAATCCCCTCCGTACAACAAGCTCATTACCAGAGGTTTCTGGTAAATTTGCTTTGATCTTTGCTGGCAAGGCAAGCCTGCCCTTGGCATCAATCTTACATTCGTACTCACTTGTGAAAAAGGCCATTATCGCTTATATGCTACTGTTCTAATAAACAAACATATAAAAATATTTGACATTTTCCACCACTTTACTCCACTTTACTCCACTTTTTAACATTTTCTTACATTATTATTACACCGAGGCAAGAAAATATTTGGACACAGCCTGTGAGCTGAAATCGAAAATTATTAGTGAGAAAGTAAGCAGTGTTACACTAGATGCTCAAAATGCCCTTTTTAACCAATTTGGCTAGGTCTGATGGAGCAATACCCAAAATATTGACCAGTATTTCAGAGGTATGTTCGCCATATTTAGGTGGTGGGAGAATGTGGGAGGGATTTGATCGTTTTTCAACAAAAGTGCGAATACCTTCAAGTTTTCCTTGATTAAAGAGACCAACACTACTGGCATAAGCAGCAATAGCCTCTGAAACACTATTGACCAACCCCGCTGGTATTTTTCTATAATTCAGCTTATCTAATAATTCCTTAGCCTCAAACTTCCTTATCTTTTCTCCTAAAAGTTTATTTAATTCAGCTCTGTTCTCAACCCTAGATGAATTACTGAGAAAATTCGGATTAATAGGGAGGTTAAGTACTTCGGTGAGCGCATTAAATTGCTTATTATTCCCTACTGCAAGCATCACCCTCTTATTGTCTGCTGTTGCATATGTTTCGCCATAAGGCGCTATATTAGGATGAGATGATCCTTGCTTTTTAGGTTCATTCCCAGCTTTCAGAAAGTTGGTGGCTTGATTGGCTAGTGAAGCCAACCCTGAATCAATCAAAGAAACTTCTACCTTACTCCCTTCGCCTGTCTGCAACAACTTGATATAAGATAATAAAATCGCTTCTTTCAATTGATGTCCTGCCAATATATCAATCAAGGCTACGGGCATTTTTAAAGGTTCAGAATCAGGCTCGCCATTAATCATCATAAAGCCTGCTTCCGCCTGAATGATGGCGTCATACCCGACCTTATCGATATCAGCACCATAACCAGTGATTTGACCATATATTATTTTAGGATTAAGCTGCTTTAGCGATTCATAGTCAACACCAAACTTCATATCATCACCTGGTTTATAACTGGTTATGACTATATCTGCCTTTTTAACTAAATCATAGAGAATGTGAAGTCCATCATGCTGTGATATATCAAGTCCTATAGAGTTTTTACCCCAATTAATACTTGAGAAATACGCTGAATTACCATTCTCCTTCTCACCAACAACTTTCCATGATCTGGTTACATCACCTTTGGTTGTGGGGTTTTCCACTTTAATCACCTTTGCTCCTAACTCTGCAAAGAACTGCCCCACACTTGGTCCCGCCAATACTGAAGCAAGTTCTAGAACCATTAACTGACCAAAAATTGATTGTTTATCCGTCATTTAACGAATTTATTAAATTAAAACCTGAAGCAATTTATTATAGGAATATAAGAACTCATGTTAGCTAAAAGTATTTGATTAGCTGATAATTTGTCTGGGTAATAAGTTAATATTTTATCCGCTGAATATTTTTTCAAGAAGTACTGAACGATTTTGACTTTTAAAGTCTTTAATCATTTATATCAAATAGTACTAACTTTGCAATAATGAAAAGAGTAGTTGTAGGAATGTCAGGTGGTGTGGACTCCAGCGTAGCTGCATACTTGTTAAAAGAACAAGGGTATGAGGTAATTGGTATCTTCATGAAAAACTGGCATGATGATTCTGTTACTATAAGTAAAGAATGTCCGTGGCTCGAGGATTCTAATGATGCCATGATAGTAGCTCAAAATCTAGGCATACCTTTTCAGGCCATTGATTTAAGTAAGGAATATAAAGAGCGAATTGTTGACTACATGTTTGATGAGTACCAAAAAGGTAGAACTCCAAATCCTGATGTGCTCTGTAACCGAGAAATAAAATTTGATATTTTTCTCAAAACTGCGCTAAAGCTTAAAGCAGATTATATAGCAACAGGACACTATTGCAGAAAAGGTGAAGAGGTGATTGATGGAAAACCCACTTATAAGCTTTTAGCGGGTAAAGACAATAATAAAGACCAGAGCTATTTTCTTTGCCAACTAACCCAAGATCAGCTTTCGAAAGCGTTGTTCCCAATAGGCGAATTAACTAAACCTGAAGTACGCCAAATAGCTAAAAAAATAGATTTAATAACTGCCGATAAAAAAGACAGCCAAGGATTATGTTTTATAGGCAAAGTACGTTTGCCAGAATTTTTACAACAAAAGCTTGAGCCAAAAAGAGGTAAAGTAATAGAGGTTGCTGCCAATGCTACATTGTATAAGAATGAGGTAATAGCAGGTAATAATGACCTTCCTGATCTTGCTGAAATGACAAAGAGTATTGTCTATACAGAAAATGATGGAAAAGTAGTAGGAGAACATACCGGAGCTCATTACTTCACAATTGGACAAAGAAAAGGCCTTAATATTGGTGGTACTCCAGAACCACTATTTATCATTGAGACGGATACAGAAAATAATGTTATTTATACCGGCCAGGGTGAAAACCATCCTGGTTTATACAAAAAAGGTCTCTTAATTAATAATGAAGACATTCATTGGGTTAGGCCTGACCTAGAGTTAGTGTTAGGTGCAACTCAAGAATACCTTGTAAGAATAAGGTATAGACAGACTTTAGAAAAGGCTACACTTTTTAGAGAAGAAAAAGGACTTTATATAATATTTGATAATCCTCAAAAAGCAATAGCTCCTGGGCAATTTGCTGTTTGGTATGAGGGTGATGAACTTATTGGGTCGGGTGTCATTAGCTAGGTCTAGAATCTTCTAACCCTGAAACACCTCCAGAAACAACAAATTTCATTGCTGCTGTAGAGCTCATGTTTAAAGGGGTAACAAATTCTTTATCTACTAAAAATTGATTTCCTGACCAAGCGTAAGAATGAGGCATATAAACAGAGATATAGCCTTCTAAATCAAGCGACTTCAAAGATTCATTAGTTACAAACCCTAATTTCAGAAGTCTCTTATTCTCATCCATAGCCACTAATACAGGTTTATTAAACTTCTTTTGCTCCCCTACAA
>CAYGNU010000117.1:0-9882 GCA_964351175.1 uncultured Roseivirgaceae bacterium
AGGCTATCAATAGCCAGATGCAAGGAGACTTCCATTCTATATTCAAAGGCTCTGGATTAGAATTTGATGATGTTAGAACCTACCAATATGGTGATGACATCCGGACCATTGATTGGAATGTAAGTGCCAAAGGTCATGGAACATTTGTAAAAACCTTTAAAGAGGAAAAAGAACAAACTATATTTTTTATCCTAGATGTTAGTGGCTCACAAGAAATTGGTGATGAAGGTAAACAGAAGGTAGATATTGGAAAAGAGATTTGTGGGGTTTTGGCACTTTCAGCAGCCAAGGAAGGAAGCCAAGTAGGTTTAGTATGTTATTCTGATAAAAAAGAACGATATGTTAAGCCGGCCAAAGGACCTAAACACGCTTATGAGATTATACATAATCTGGTAAACTTAAAACCTGAGTCGGCTAAAACCGATCTTAGCAAGGCGATATTGTTTACACTGAATACTTTGAAAAGAAGGAGCGTCATGATTTTTATCTCAGACTTTATTGATGAAGACTACTTCCATAATTTAAAAGGTATGGCTCGCAAGCATGATGTTGTGGCTATTAGAATATCAGATAAAAGAGAGACCGGACTGCCAAAACTAGGTATTGTTCCTGTCTTTGATAAAGAAAGCAAAAAGACTGTTTGGGTTAATACTTCTTTCGGTAACTTTCGTTCTCAGGTAAAACAGAATTATGAAGAAAATGAAAAAGCTCTGGCATTATTCGCTAAGCGTCACCAGATAAATTTCATTTCTATAGATACAAACGAAGACTACGTTCCCAAACTTTTAAAATTATTTAAGGTCAGAAATAAATCGTTGAAAAGTGTTTAGAAAGATCATTTTTGGCTCACTGCTACTTTTAATTATTAACCATCAAACATACTCCCAAGAAGATGTCACCATCAAAGGCTACTTTCTTGAGGACAGTATAAAAATTGGTATTGGAAGCCCATATGTCCTTACGGCTAAATATCCCATTACTGTCGATCTTATTTTCCCAGATTCACTCTACGATTTTAGTCCTTATGAGCTTGAGGAGAAATTATATTACCCTACTAAATCGGATGCTGAGTACAGCTATGATAGTGCGATATACTATCTATCTTCCTTTGAGATAGATAGTATACAATATTACCAAATGCCTGCCTTTATCTTAAAAGGGAAAGACAGTCTAGTAGTAACTTCACAAAGAGATTCCATCTTTTTGAAACAGTTAGTTTCTGAAATACCTGATTCTGTAGCTGTGGAAGCTATGCCATTGATCGAAAATACTACTTATAAGAAGGTGAATTTTCAATTCAATTACCCCTACCTTATTATTGGGTTAGTTGTACTATTAATTGCCCTTGTTATAATTTTTGTATTTTTTGGAAAACCTATTAGGAAATGGTTCATACTAAGAAAAATGAACAAGAAGCATAATGAGTACCTTGACCAGCTTGAGCGAACGATCACGGCAGATAAAAATTACGAACACTTAATAACACTATGGAAAAATTATCACGCCAAATTAGAAGGAGAACCCTATACTTCATATACCACTAAGGAACTGCTGAGACTCGCTCCCGTAAAGGGCATTGAAACTGTATTAAGAAATATTGATAAGGCTATTTATGGTAAACCTATTACTTTACCAGTGTCAGAATTATATCAACTAAAGAATTTCTCACAAGAACGCTTTGATGAGAAAATAAAGGAGGTGCAAAATGGATGAGCAGATAGTTGAGACATTACCATGGTATTCATTAGATAATTTTTCACCATCAATACTTCAGAATTACAGTTGGGAATTTAGTTTAGCACTCTACCTACTAATACTTATACCATTATTTTTTCTGATCCGATGGGTTTGGAAATATTATAAAAATCAGAAATTACCCATAGCCTTTACCAAAAGTCAGGTTATTTCTAACCCTCTGAATGTCGTACGTTTAATTCCTGATTTATTAATGATTCTTGTTGTTGCTCTTGTGATTGTAGCACTAGCAAGGCCTCAGAAATCCGATGAGAAGCAAATACAGTGGACTGAAGGAATTGATATTATGCTTGTTATTGATATTTCACAATCAATGCAGATTGAAGATTTTGTACCAAACAGGCTTGAAGCTGCTAAAAATGTTGCCAAGGAGTTTATCGATGGACGACTTCAGGATAGAATTGGGATTGTAATATTCTCTGGTGATGCCTACTCTCTTTCACCTTTAACCACTGATTACGATCTTCTGAAGTCTTACATTGATGATATTGATTTTGATATGATTGAAAACAGAGGTACTGCTATTGGTAGTGCATTGGCTGTAGCCACTAATAGAATGACTGAAATGGAATCTAAATCCAAGGTATGTATTCTTTTAAGTGATGGTGACAACACAGCAGGTAACATCGATCCCATTACAGCTGCTAAACTCGCAGCTGCCTACAGCATTAAAACTTATACTATTGCCATAGGTAAAGAAGGCAAAGTGCCTTTTGGTAAGGATTTCTTTGGCAGACCTCGTATGGTAGAAAATACAATGGATGAGACTACATTAAGAGAAATAGCAAAAATTGGTGGTGGTGAATTTTTTAGAGCTTTGGACAATGAGGCATTAGAAAATATTTTTGCATTAATTGATAAGTACGAAAAAGCAGAAATTAAAGAAACCAAGTACAAGGACACGACTGACTTCTATAGAAATTATTTAATGTGGGCCTTAGTATTATTATTAGTATGGATGTTTCTCAAATCCACATTTATTAGCAATGTATTACAAGATTAGCGCTAATTCTACCAAGAATAAGTAGCCATTCGAATAGCAAAGAGGATAAGAATCACCCCAACAACAATACTCAATATACGCATCACTTTCTCGTTAATTAGCTTACTGAGTTTGGTGGCTAAATAGCCTTTTAAAACATCCGTGGTAAATACTACAATTAATATGGTGGTGAAAAATATTAAGAGATCATATCCTTTGTAACCATACTCGATGGTGGCTAAACTCATAGTCCCTATCCAAAAAACAGGTACAAAAGGGCTTATGGAATTAATGACAAATCCTTTAAAAATGAATCTATAAAAACCGACAATAGGTTCATTGTCTTCTTTGGGAATGTATTTCTTATTAGATCCCAATAAGTTAACTACACCAAATATGGCTAGAATAATAGCGCCTATGTAGCCTATGAATTCTTTATTTTCTTCAAATCCAATGATCTTGGATAATCCAAAATAAGTAAGAAGAATCATAATGATATCTCCTAAACTTACTCCCAATGCCACAAGGATTGATTTGCTAAATCCTTTTTCTAAACTAGTCTGAAGAATTGTGAAAAAAACAGGGCCAATCATCACCATTAGGGTGAGCCCAAAAAGCAAACCATTAATAAAAGCCATTAACTCTTATTTATAAATGATTGCCAATCTTCAAGCAATGGCCCTTTCATTACTCTTGGAAACTTATTCTGTCCTCCTACTTTACCTCTTGATTCCATCCAATCATAAAATGTTTTGAGTGGAAGAATATCAACAATAACATCTTTAAGCGCAGCCAAACGTTCGACTGCATAATCGTCATTTAGCTGCTTAAGGTGAATATCTAACTTATCTCTAAAGGCTATAGCATCTACCCCCTCCTCGGTACCTACAAACCAATGATGTGCGAATAATGACCCGTGAGGAATTCCAGCCACCGTAAACTCCGGAACCTCTATATTCATATCGTCAGCAACCATCTCAATGGCCTTATTCATATTATCAACTGAGAGGTGCTCTCCGCAAAGACTCAAGAAATGTTTCGTTCGACCCGTAATTACAATTTCAGCTTCTTCTCTAGAAATAATCTTCACCACATCGCCAATTAAATATCGCCAAGCGCCAGCGCAGGTAGATATTAAAAGGGCATATTCTTTACCATCTTCAACTTCATCAATCATAAAGGATTGAGCACCATCCTTCACATCACCATTCTCATCGAAGTTATTCTCATCAAACGGCACAAATTCATAAAATATACCATTATTCAAGACTAAACGCATCGCTCTATGGTTTGGCTTGTACTGAAAGGCAATAAAGCCTTCAGAGGCTAAGTAAGTCTCTATGTAATATATCTCGCGCCCCAATAATTTAGTAAAACCCTTTCTGTAAGGATCAAATGAAACACCCCCATGAACATAAACGCTTAGGTTTGGCCAAACATCATGGATATTATTAACCTGATGAAATTCGATAATCTTTTCCATCAGGATTTGTATCCAGGCTGGTACCCCAACAATAATATTTATGTTCCAGTTTTTAGCATTTGCGGCAATTTCATTCAACTTGGAATCCCAATCCCTTGTCTTTGCTATCTTTTTACCCGGCTTATAAAAATGCTGAAACCAAAATGGAAGTTGTGCAGCCTGAATGCCGCTAAGGTCACCTTCAAAGTAGCTACCTCTATTATTAAGGTGCGTACTGCCCCCTAACATCATAATGCCTCCCTGAAAGACTTCTGGAGGTAAATCATATTTTGATAAGGTAAGTATCTGCCTTACACTAGTCTTTTGGATAGCCTTCTTCATATCCTTGGTTATAGGAAGATATTTAGATGCTGCCTCTGATGTTCCTGAACTTAAAGCAAAGTATTTAACTCTTCCCGGCCAACTAATATTCCGTTTCCCCTCTTTTGACTTGTACCACCATTCACTGTACATTTTGTTATAGTTATGGATAGGTACATTGGCCTTAAATTTTTCTAGAAATCGCTTTTGATCCCAAGATTTAAATCCATTTAATATCTCTTTGAAATTGTAATGCCTACCAAATTCTGTTTGCTCGGCCGTCATTAACAAGTCTTTCAACTCATTTTTTTGCAAATCATATGGATTAGCATAGTCCTGTTCAAGACTTTCTCTAATTCTAATTCCATTCTTCAATAAAGTACCGAGAATAGGCATAACGTGTCGGTTAAAAGTTTTTAATTTGTCAAAACCCGCTTACGAGATTAAAGTTATTAAATGGATATTAAAAATAATATAGCTGAAATTACCAATTCATTACAAGGTCTTCCTGTAAAACTAGTTGCTGTTTCTAAAACCAAACCTAATGAACTGATCATTGAGTCATATAATGCAGGCCAGCGTTTATTTGGAGAAAATAAAGTTCAGGAAATGACTGAAAAAAGTGAGGCCTTACCAAAAGATATTGAGTGGCACATGATTGGTCATGTGCAATCGAATAAGGTGAAGTATATGGCACCTTATGTATCCCTCATCCACTCCATTGACAGTTGGAAATTACTAAAGGAGGTTAATAAACAGGCTAAAAAAAATGATAGGATCATAGATTGTCTGTTGCAGATTCATATTGCTGAGGAAGAGACTAAGTTTGGCCTTTCTGAAGAAGAATTATTTGAGATTCTCAATTCATCAGAATTAAAAATACTCGAAAATATTAAAATTATTGGCTTGATGGGAATGGCTACTTTCACAGAAAATCAAAATCAAATAAGAAAGGAGTTTAAAGTATTAAAATCGCTTTTTAATGAAGTTAAGGATCAATTCAATGCACCAAATATTGATCTACGGGAATTATCCATGGGCATGAGTGGGGATTATGAGATTGCCATTGAAGAAGGAAGTACATTAATAAGGGTGGGGAGCTCAATTTTCGGAACAAGAAATAATAGCAATTGAATAGGACGATTAAATCTGCAGCAATACTTGGTGCATTGGCTGTTGCTATTGGTGCATTTGGCGCTCATGCTTTAAAACCAATGCTAATTGAAAATGGCAGACTAGCTACTTTTGAAACAGGTGTTGAATATCATTTCTATCATGTAATGGCATTACTTTTTATTGGACTAGTACAGAGACACTCTGATAACAAAAAACTAAAATGGGCTGCTACTGCAATGATTACAGGTATAATCATTTTCAGTGGAAGTCTTTACATCCTGTGTATCACAAATACTCCCATTTTAGGCGCAATAACACCAATCGGTGGTGTATTTTTTATTGCAGGATGGATTCTTCTATTTCTTGCTCATAAAAAAAGCTCAACTGATATCAGTTGAGCTTTCAATTATTGTCATTACTCTTTTATTGACTATCAGACTCTTTCTTTGGCAATACATTAGAAGTTATCGTCACCTTGTTAGAAGGGTTGGTAGCATTTGATACTATCGTTACTACTTTATGTTGTCTACCAATTTTTCCAGCACTATTAAATACAACTTTTATTTCAGCCTCTTGTCCTGGAGCTACGGGGTCTCTAGGCCAGTTTGGTGCTGTACAACCACAAGTAGTTTGCACATTAGTAATAATCAATGGCTCTGTACCTACATTCTCAAATTTAAAGATATGCTCTACTTTATCACCTTGGTAAATATCACCGAAGTCAAACTGTGCTTCTGCAAAAGCCATTTCTGGACCAGCTTTCTGCTCAACCTGAGCTTCTTGCGCCATAGCACCATAGATTAAGAAAGAGCCGAATACAAATACAATTAATGTTTTCATCTTATTTAATATTAATTTATACAAATATAGTCCATCACAAATAACAACCAATAACCCTGCCTTTTTTAACAAATCATTAAGAACTTAAACGAATAATTTTTTATCAAAGTTCACCAAAAACAATTGTTCACTTGCACGAGTTATGGCGGTATATA
This sequence comes from uncultured Roseivirgaceae bacterium, assembly GCA_964351175.1. Classification (GTDB taxonomy): domain Bacteria; phylum Bacteroidota; class Bacteroidia; order Cytophagales; family Cyclobacteriaceae; genus Fulvivirga. The sequence goes on from CAYGNU010000117.1 coordinate 6,632, forward strand.
GCCAGCGGATATACTCTTTATCTATACTATCCTCCTTAAGGTAACCCTGATCAACAAAAACGATAGGCCACTGTCCGCCTTGAGCTTTATGACAAGTAATGGCATAGGCAAATTTTACCTGAAGGGCATTTAGATACGGATCCTTTTTTAGCGCTTCACGTAATTCTTTTCTAGCTAAGTCACCATAATCTGCGCTAACCGCTGCATATAATTCTTTATTTTGGTCGCTTGTTAGCGAAGGTGATTCAGAATACAAGGTATCTAACATCACCAATGCTTCAAAGCTGTTATCTACATTAGATTCTAAAAGCCTCAATTGAAGTTTAGCAAATCGAAAGCCATACATCTCTTCAAATGATATTATTTTCAATATCTCCACAAAATCCCCATTGGCGATAAAGTCACCAACTACCTCATCAGGAGAATGAACATAGTTGTTTCTTACGACCATCAAAAACTCACCGGCCTCTATTTCCGACTCATAAAAATGCAATGTGTTTCTTATGTATTGGTTATACCCATTGGCAGACTTATTTGACCTACATATAATCATGGTATTTTCAATACCATAGTTATCATACGCATACCTTAGTCCGTCCTCCAATCTTTCTCCGGTCATTTTAAATATATCCGGATATCTGACATTAAACTGAATTTGAGGTTTTTCGTGAGCTAATTGATTCCTAAGATTTGTTGCATTAAAGAGTATCCCTGATTCCTGCTCCTGACGCATTACTTCAGTGAGCATTATTTCTTCTACACCAAGTTTATAATCACTTTTCAAATGATCAGCATTGAGAGCTGGGCTTAAAAATTGTCCTACCGGTGGCAATTGAGCATTATCACCTATTAATATTAATTTGTTACTGCTATCAGAAAAAATATAATTGATTAAATCTGTCAATAAACCCGACTGACCAAAACCAGCATCTTCACTTATCATAGACGCTTCATCTACAATAAACACCGTTTTTTTGGCGTAGTTCTTCTGTTTCTTGAATGAAAGTGCGTCTCCCCCTTGAGCCACTTGCTTATATATTTTCTTATGAATAGTAAAGGCCATCCGCTTACAATAAGAAGACATCACTTTTGCGGCTCTTCCTGTTGGCGCGAGTAACGAAAATTTATAATTAAAGAGCGGCAAAACCTGAACAAGGGTAGTGACAATAGTTGTTTTACCTGTTCCAGCAAAACCTTTAACCATAAGAATTGGTAGATCCTCATTATCAATTAAATGATCTACCTTCTCAAAAAAATTTATCTGTCCATGGGTTGGCTCAAATGGAAATTTCTGAAATAATATTTCTGATGGTTTAGGCACTATTCTATAACCTCAGGAAATATGGTGACCATTGTAGCTGACGCTTTAGCTATCAATGTTTCTACTCCATTTTTCACTGCCCAAACTTCTGATTCACAGAAATTCATTTTCCTTCCCTGTTTTAATACCCAACCCCGTGAAATCAATTTTTCACCTACGCCTGGGTTTAAATATGATATTTTAATTTCTCCAGTTACCACCTGTTGATCAGGTGCCACTAACGTAACGGCAGCAAAACCAGCAGTAATATCAGCCAATGTAGCCACTAATCCTCCATGAGCAAAACCTGCCTGCTGTTTATGAATTTCCTGTAAATCTAGTTGTCCTTCAGTCTTTCCCACTTCTATAACATCCAGCTGAAAACCAATATGTTTCATGAAATATTGCCCATCTAAATGTTTTAGAACTCTACTCTTAAAATCAGGATTGAATGTTTGCATTGTATAAATTTCTTTGCCACAAATATAGCAGAACACTATCAACCGACTTTCAACTGACATGATTATTACATATCATTAATGAATGAATGTTGATGTAAATAAATTATTTGGTGGTAGTATAAGATTGCGAGTGTGCGGTATATGTATTGAAAACCATCAAATTTTACTGATCAAGCATCAAGGTTTGGGAGAAATGGGAGAATTATGGTCTCCACCGGGTGGTGGTATAAACTTTAAAGAGTCAGCTGAAGATGCTCTAATTAGAGAATTTAAAGAAGAAACAGGTTTGAATGTTAGCATCAATAAATTTCTATGTGTTAATGAATTTCAATACGATAATCTACACGCTATCGAGTTATTTTTCACAGTTTTAAGACGAAGTGGTAGTCTTAAAACAGGGATTGATCCGGAATTAAGTGCTGAACAACAGATGATTAAAGAAGTCAAATTTGTGACTTTTGAAGAGCTTAAGGTTATACCAGATAAAAAAAGGCATAATATCCTGCAAGGAAGTATAAATGAAGAATATATATTAAATATGAAGGGCCATTTTAAATTATGGCAATAATTCCATTAATTAGCGGGTATATTATTTATGTTTTACCTCGTAAAAGACTTATTATTGCATTCTAAATTTGTAAGAAATGAACGTTACTAAAATAATCTCTATTGTTCTTTTGGTTCTTAGCCTTGGATTGGGTTATTACCTTATAAGCAGTGTTAAATCCACTATTGATGATCGTGCTATGATTGCCGAAAGAGAAACTGCGATCATTGGCAAATTAATGCTAATTAGGGAAGCCGAAGAAGTTTATCTAGAGGTAAATGGAAATTATACCAGTGATTGGGATAAATTAATTGACTTTATTGAAAATGGTAAATACCCTATCATTCAGAAAAAGGAATATAATGTAATGTTAAGTTACGGAGCTGATAGCTCATGGATTGTATTGGATACCCTTGAGGTTATACCTGCTAAGGACAAAATATTTAAAGCAGCCCACAACGTAAATGCAGCTAACACTGGCACTTTCGTAAGCTTTGAAGTAGGCCCAGGTGAGCAAGCCATAAAAGGAGCACCTGCTTATACCTTAGTTCAAAACGGTAAGAATGTAACTCACAAATTCAAAGAAAGCGGAAGAGTTAAGAGTAGAAAAAGATTCACTGCTGGACAAGAAATTCAAAAAGGTGATCTTATGATGTCTTTGGAGGAAACTAAATATGCTCAGTCATATGACATCAGTAGATTAGCTTATGTTCCTGGATATGAAGATGTTAAATTCGATATTTTTGCTGCTGAAATTGAAAGAAGTAATCTATTGGTTGATGTGATAGAAGTTAAAAATCCTAAGCCATTTGACCCTACAAGAAGTGAAAACAATGATGCTAAAAACAGAAAGCCATTGAGATTCGGTTCTAAAACAGATGTAACTTTATCAGGTAACTGGGAATAATCCATTGAATACAACAACTGCAGGCTATAAGCTAAT
>CAYGNU010000118.1:0-9822 GCA_964351175.1 uncultured Roseivirgaceae bacterium
ATCCTTTTGTGATAGCATGAATTAAAAAGGATTTTAATTAAAACCATTTTAAAAGTGGTTGATGGGCTAGAGGTTTTAATTTTTAGAGATGGGAAGCAATCTCATAACCCAAGGGTTAAATTATGATTCAAGTGATTAAAAAGAACGGGCAGATCCTCTTTATTATTTTAACCGGCTTAGCAGTTAATTTAATAATGCTATCTATGCACGGGGAGAGAGGCAACCTGTTTGATGTCAAAGTCTATATAAATGGAGCTGACTATCTAATTGATCATGGAGAATTTGAGGATACTCATCATGTTTTCTATGGATTACATCTAGCCATAATTGCCATTGGTCGATTACTTTTATCAGGAGAAATCATTCAAGTAATAATATTTCAAATACTTCTGTCCTTATTTTCGACAGTGTTGCTTTATCTATCTGCTTTCAAGCTTTATAAAAATAGAACAGCAGCGTTATTCAGTAGCCTATTTTTTCTTTTTTGGTTGGATTGTATCCATTGGAATACAACCTTAATGACAGAGTCATTATTCTGCAGCCTGACTATAATCGTAATTTATATTATAGTTCATTTTAAAGAGAGGAGAACTGACTTTGTAAAATTAGGAATAGTCCTTCTAGCGCTATGTTTTACTAGGCCTACTGCTATTGTTGTTTTGGTTGGAGTATCAGCCTTTTTTTTGTCTTACTATCGTAATTATTTGATACAACTGTCTAGGCTTAAACAGTTTTTTTTATTGGGTTCTTTCCTATTATTTTCTTTTGTAGGTGCTTTGCTCCTATTTCAGAAGTGGGATTTTACAAAGTCCTACATGAGTGGAGAGATAGTAACATACATGAGTACCATAGTTGATACTCCATTATACCAAGCCGACCTTCATACTCCTCCAAAAAATTTAGAAAAGGAACAAATCGAAAGTAATTTTGGAATGTTTAGAATGGTCAGTTTTATTCTAAATAACCCAGGTTATTTTTTGACCATGGCTTCTAAAAAGGTCTATTACCTTCTAAGTTTTCAGAGACCTTATTACAGCAGTTGGCATAATGCATATAGCTTTCTGTGGCTAGGTTTAGTCTACACTTGTTTTATAATAGGTTATAGAAAATGTTCTTCTTCGCCAATAAAGGCTTTTGTCCTAACTGTAATCACTGTTAATTGTCTACTCATTGCTATGGCAACTGTTGATTGGGATAATCGTTTTTTTATTCCCATCGAACCAGGAATTGTTTTATTGGCGGGTTATGGAGCCTATAGTATAGTACATAAATTGAGATCTCAATTTATATAAGAATAATATTCAAAGACATTTTAAATATATAAGAAGTATTTAAGCATTTAATAAGTATCATAATTGACAGCATCCAGACTAGCAAGCGACTAAACCCGACTTTACTCGCTTTTTTATTAGTAAAATGGCTTAATCAGAATAGATAATTTTGAATTCCAATGTCATCATACGTTATTGCATCTTTTATAAAACAGAAACATTATGGCTTACAAGCATCCCTATAAAATTGGTAAAGGTTATGAAAAAGCAGTGGCATATTTCAGCATGGAATTCGCCATCGATCAACCATTGAAAATATATTCAGGCGGACTAGGTTTTTTAGCTGGTTCACACATGCGTAGCGCGTATGATTTAAAGCAAAACGTTGTTGGCATAGGCATGCTCTGGAAGTACGGCTATTACACGCAGACTAGAAAACCTAATAATGAGCTTGATGTTTTAAATGAAGAGCATCAGTATTCATTTTTGGAAGATACCGGTATCGTGCTTGACGTTAAGGTGCACACTGCCATTATTAAAGTAAAAGTGTTTTATCTAGCACCAGAAGTATTTGGTACAGCACCTATCTATTTACTATCAACTGATCATCCTGATAATGACTATTTGGCACATACTATTACACATAAATTATATGATAATAACTTGGCTACCCGAATAGCTCAATACAATGTACTAGGCATTGGCGGAGCAATGCTTTTGGATGCCTTAGAGCATAAAACTGATTTATTTCACCTAAATGAGGCTCATGGGCTACCAGCTGCTTTTTATCTATATGATAAATATAAGTCTGTTGCTAAGGTTAAAGAAAGATTGGTTTTTACTACTCACACTCCTGTGAAGGCTGGTAATGAAGTGAATGACCCAAAGTTTCTACATGATATGGGTTATTTTAATAATCTAAGTCTTGAAGAAGTGGATAAATTAATTGGCTATGAAAATGGCTATTTTAATCACACACTTGCCGCTTTGCGTTGGTCTAAAAAAGCGAATGCCGTTTCTAAAAAGCATCAAAAAGTTTCTCAAGAAATGTGGGGAGGCTTTGATAAGATTTGCAAGATAGAAGCGATAACCAATGCTCAAAATAAACAATATTGGACTGATACAGAGCTTGAAAAAGCTTTTGAAAAGCAAAATAAGGATGCTTATATCAAACGAAAAAAGGAGCTTAAAAAACTGCTTTTCGAAGAGGTTGCGGATCAAACCGGTAAATTGCTCGATCCTGACGTACTTACTATTGTATGGGCAAGAAGATTTGCAGATTACAAAAGGGCTGATTTGATAACAAGAGACTTAGATAGATTTGAGGCATTACTTTCTAATACTAAATTTCCAGTTCAGATAATTTGGAGTGGTAAACCATATCCATTAGATGGTGGAGCTGTAGATATGTTCAATAGGCTTATTCATCTAACTAAAAAATATAAAAATGCTGCTGTCATCATTGGATATGAGTTAAGACTATCGGCCATAATGAAAAAAGGGAGTGATGTTTGGTTGAATAATCCAAGAATTCCACTTGAAGCTTCCGGTACTAGTGGCATGACAGCGGCCATGAATGGTTCAATCAATTTCTCTACAAATGATGGATGGATATTGGAATTTGCAAAACATGGAAAAAATGGTTTTGTAATACCTGAAGTAGATTTGACCTTAAGTCAGGAGCAACAAGATCATGATGATTTAGATCATATGCACAAAATTTTACAAAAGGACATCTTGCCTACGTACTACAACAAACCAGATAACTGGTTGAAAATTACTTGGAAAGCTACTGAAGATGTCAATAAAATATTTGTAGCAAAAAGAATGGCAGATGAATATTATAACAAGCTCTATAATGCAAAATGAATAAATACCACTGATTATTAATCAATTGTAATCAAGGTAGTATGCTTTTGTTTTATTAACTTGATTACAGTTGGTTTAAAAATTAGTAAATGAAGCTTGGGTTTGTATCCCTTTTTGTTTTTGCAACATTATCTGTAGTTGGTCAGTCATTTCAAAAGATAACCTATGGCGTTAAAGAAGGACTACTCACCCATCTAACAAAGTCTGTTGAAGTAGATTCTTTAGGTTTCGTTTGGCTTGGTACTGATGAAGGACTTGTTAAATTTGATGGCAAAGAATTTACTTCCTTTAGAGACGCAACCCAAAGCAGGTTTGTTAAAAAAATTACAAAAATTGATAATGAGCTGTGGGTACTCAGTGATCTTGGTCTTACAAAAATACACTCTTATCCAGATACTGTCTATTTTGAAAAAATAATAGACGGTATACGTTTTTCTTCAGATAGCTTACTTCATTATCCAAAAAACATATTTCAAGATAGCAAAAGCAGAATATGGATAACAGAACCTGATAAAATCGCGCTTGTAAATAAGGATAAATCAATTCGGAAATTTGAAATGCCTGGGTATTCATTTTCTGATAGTTTTTTCAGATCTTATTCCTTATTTGAATTTTCTAATCAACTGTATGCGGTTTCTTATCAAGGCCAATTTTTTCGTTTTGAAAAAGGAATTTTTAAAGAGTTAAATGCCTTTTCTCACGTTAAATTGCAAAATGTAAATACCGTTAAAGTTATTAATGAAAAAATAATTATTGGAGATTATAATGGACTAAGTTTTGTTGATATAAATGGTGACGATGTTAATATTAGTCGCATAAAAAATTCAATCAATGAAGAAGTTTCCGACATTATATCATATCAAGACAATATACTTACTGTAGGTACATTTGGAGACAATATCTATTTAGTTAGCTTAAGTAATTGGGAGGTAATTTTGAAGGAGTCAGCCTTTAGAATAAACTATTTTACAGCTTCAAATAATAATGAAATTTGGGCAGGTTCAGATGAGGGTGCATTGCTATTTAAAAAGAATTATTTTAATCCTTTATTAGATAGAAAGAATTACATAGAATCTATTTGGTCCAATGCAGAGGCCGTTTACTATTGCCATAAAGGAGGTCTTTACAGAATAGATGAAACAGTCAATGGTTTCAAAAAAACACCGATACATGAAGATGATAATGAATACTTTATTAGTATCACAGGTAATGAACAAACCTTATGGGTTAGTAACAAAAATGTTATCTGGAAATATGAAGAGGATCATTTAGTTGAAAAAATAGGCTTGGATGAAGAATATTTCATTTTTAATATTCTGATTGATAGTAAAAATCGTTTGTGGGTCAATCAAGATAATACCACTGGCCCATTAATTATCTTCAATGATAATTCAACTAAGATTGACTATAGAAATACTGGAGGACTTGGGCGAATTGAAGTAATTAAGGAAAGTAATACTGGCGATATTTATTTAGGCGGTACAGGTTTTGATAAATATCTTTTTAGATATGAAGAGGCCAATGGTGAGTTCATAAACCTTAGTCAAAATTTAGATTTTGTTAATAAAAATGATTTTGAAGTTAGTGATCTTCTCGTTGAGAATGATACTGTTTGGCTCGCTACATCCGCTGGATTAATTGTTATTGCCAATGGAAAAGTAAGTAGGTTAAACTTAGGAAAAAGTTTGTCTGAAATGCCAGCAAAATCTATTCAAAAAAGTAATGAAACAATCTGGCTGTCAAATAGTGCGGGTATAATTAGTTATAATATTGAGACGGGTGAGACCATTACCTTTGATGAATCTACCGGACTTAATTCAAGATCAGGTAATAGTAAAGCATTTTTGATCGATAAAAATCTAACAAAATGGGTAGGTACAGCTAAGGGTTTAGCATATTCTAAAAACTCAGTAACTGAATCCTTCACTACCAAAAGGCCAATAATTACAGGAATTGATTATAATGACTTGCATTTGCGTTTAAACTCGCTTAAATCATTAGTAGTTGACAATGGTGCCTATATTAAGGTAAATTTTATCTCTCTAAATATGCCTGGTAACTCTATTGAATATGAGTATCGGTCAGGCAAAGACTCTGTATGGACAAATATTGGCAACCGAAATTATATTGAGAGTAAAGATTTATCATATGGAGATTATTCCTATCAAATTAGAGCCAGACAACAAGGAAATTACAGTTGGAGTGAAGTTGCGGAAATTAAATATAGGGTAAATATTCCCCAATTTTTGCAGGTAGAATTTGTAGTAGGATACCTTTTTTTAACAATTCTAGTGGCTTTTGCTTCGATTAAATATAATAAGAAAAGAATCAAGAAGCTAGAACAGAAATTGAATGCCATTGTAGAAGAAAAAACTGAACAGATTCGCGCCACTAATGAAGAGCTGAAACAGACTAACAAAGAACTTGATATGTTTGTCTATTCTGCATCGCACGATATGAAAGCGCCATTAGCCTCTTTATTGGGTCTTCTGAATATTTATGATGCTGAGACCTCTACTGACAATAGGCAAGATCTTATTAAAATGATGAGATCAAGTATTCAAAAACTAGATGCTTTTCTTAGAGAAGTAATTGATTATTCTAAGAATTCAAGACTTGGTGTAAGTAGAGATCAAGTCTCGTTCAATGAAATAATTCAGGAATTACTAGATTCATTTCAATATCTTGAGGAATATGGTAAAGTGGAAGTTATTGTGGATGATCAGGTTGGAGCCTATCGAACTGATAAAAATAGAATTAGGATTATTCTTAATAACCTGGTTTCAAATAGCATTCGTTATATGGATCCTAATAAAAAGAAATCATGGGTGAAAATTTCAGTTTACAAAACCAATCGCCTTTTTATAGAAGTTGAAGATAATGGTGTTGGTATTAAATCAGAATATCAAGATAGAATTTTTGAGATGTTCTATCGAGCTAATGAAACCAAGACGGGTTCAGGTCTTGGTTTGTATATTGTAAAAGAATCTATCAGAAATCTCGAAGGCCTTGTCTCAGTACAATCTGAATACGGAAATGGCTCAAAATTCACTATTAGCTTGCCTCTATAGCTATGCTTTTGACATCACCAATACTATTTTATTCCAATCGGCAGCAGCATTAATAACTTCTCTAAAAGCTTCGAATTTTTCTTTCGGATAGTAAATTTCTTCATACGCTTCATCAACCTGAATTCTCAGTATTCCATTTTCCAAAGTATAGTTTGATCTGAAATAATAAATTTCCTTACCATCTTCAATAACCTTTTTCTCGAAGATCAGATCTTCAAGGTTTTCAATTTTATAACCCTCTGGGAGGTTCACAGTAATTGATCGATCATATTCACGATTGAAATCATTTTGAACCCTTGTTTTTCGCTCATTCTCTTGATAAAGTTCAGTTTGAGGTCCTATTAATTCCCCAGCTTTAAATAAGATGATATCTCCTGCCAACTCAATAAATGAAGGTGAATCAAATTTGCTATCCACCACTAAAGGGCTGTCCCATGTCTCAAAATCAAACTGTGTATTGTCCATTGACAATGTACTTATGTCGGCATCTACTGCCATAAACTTCACTAAGCTCTTTAAAAGTTCTTGTTTTCTTTCTTCTTCAATAAGAGGATAAACGGCTTTTATAAAAGCTGAAGAGTATCCGTTAAAGCTTCTTTTTAACGTTATGGTATTCGAAGTCAGCTCATCGTTAAATGTTACCTCAACCTCCATTTTATCTAAATTGTCTTTAGCTTCCAAAGCGGGAATAGTTTTGATTTCTGCTTTGGGTAGTGGCATTTCATCTACAAACTGTGGTTCCACAAATAGTCCTTCTGTAGCAGTAAGATCTGCCGGGATCATGCCATATCTAAACTCAGGACTATATGGAGCGAGGTAGACATCATTTTTGGGAAGGTAGATAATGTATTCTTCTAAATAATTATAAGTTTCGAAGTCTCCGTCAAAGGCAATTTCATTTCTACTTGTTGTCAGTACTAATTGAACATCTACTCCCAGTGACTTAATGCTATTCAATAGCAGCTTGGACATACCTATTTTTCCTGCTATTTTATTTTCTAATATAAAGCTTAACTCATTGGCCTGACCTCCTGCATTTTTGTCAAAATAGAAGTTTGATTTTATATAATCTTCAATCGCAGTGATCTTTAATCTTTCAGAGTCATACTTCTTAATATCAATATCAGACACAAGGTCTGCAATTAATTTTTCATCTTCTTTATCTTGAATGTAGACTTGATCATATAGTAATTGGGCAGCGTCAGTCCACTTAAATAGTTGGCGATTAGAAGCCTTGTTATATGACAACTTAAATTCTAGTCGCTGTCTGCTGTTATCATAAGAGGAAAATTCTTCTTTTTTTAATGGAGCAACATTTTCTGCTTTTAGGGTGTAGATATTCTTGCCTTCTGCCTGATCAAAATTCACTTCAGTCAAACCATTATAGCTTTTGAATTTAAACTCAAGATTGTCAGGAGAAAGAAGTAAGAAAGTACCATTAATCAGTGGCTCTGAGAATTGATAGAGCTCTCTCCCAAAGTAGCTAGGGTACGATTTTTTAGTATAGTAGTACTCTATTTCACTGCCTAACTCAGCACCTTCAATTGCAAATATCTTGAACCCAGAACCTGACTCTTCATCATTAATCTCCTTGATCTCACTTTTATCAAAAGTAATGGTTCTGCCATCTTTTGTAATTGTCCTAGCTTGTAGGTCAACTAAATCAAGTGCACTATGCATTGGTATGTATATCCTATTATTTCTAGCAAGTGCATTGTCATTGTTAACTTTTATGATCTGATGCTCTGTCTGATAGAGGTATAAATCTCCAGTGCCATCTTCATAAGTGTATTCGTATTGATGATGATATTTGATATAGACAAAAGGGAGGTCTTTTTGATCTTCAGAAAGGGCAGTGATTTTACGATCCTCTTCCCAGTTATATTTTTGATATTCTTGTCCTTGTGCCCAGGTTAAAATAAATAACAGGGCAATGGTTAATAATCTACTCATCATAATGTGTTTATGCTCCCTCGTTTTCAAGAATTAGTGCATCACGATAGCTCTCGCTCAGTTTCTTGATACCCTCATTCCATAATTCAAATTGATCTTTATCTAGTAACAGATAATCAACATATATCTCTTTATTTAAAATTATTTTATCCTCCTGTTGGATATATTGAATTTCAAATCCAAAGATCTCGTTTTTATAACTCACATTATCAGGAAGATGCTTTACCACATAATTATTAGGGACTTGCAAAACAGAAGTGTTTTTGTGAATGTATTTAAATTCATTTTCTATCGGCTGCTTTCTCTCATCATCAATAATTTTATCTGTCAAAGATTTAATAAGATTCATATTGAAATAGATCTTATTGCCAATATTGCGGTAGTAGTCTTGCACTCTGAATTTATAATTGACCTGTATTGGCAGTTCTAGATCATCTAGGTTGGCTATTTGATATTCATCTAAAAAGAACTTGTTATTACCACGTCCCATAAATTTTGTCATAAAATCATCAAGTCCTTTCTTACTACTTTTGATCATATTATAACTGTTAAATACTTTAGGAAAACCTGATATTGTCATGCTTCCTGACCCAACAATGCTTCCATCTTTTAATGAATAAAAAGAACTGTCACTTTTTACATTTTCTGATTTATCAACGACCGGAACAGCCTTAATCTCATAGTTATTTTCATCTAGGGCAATCAGTGCCTCTTTACCTTGAATCATAGATGAAGGCAACTTGTAAGAGGAGTATTGAGATGTAGCATCAAGAAAATAATATTTGCCGTCATTAATATAGGTGGCTATCATATGATTGTCTACCATAGGCGATGGGTATTCAGAATATTTGTAAGGAATATCTCTTGTCCCTATCCAAGTGAAATGAGCATCAATGCCAGCTGTCGTAAGCATGTTTACAGTTATGCTAGCCATATCTTTGCAGTCACCGTAGCGCTTGTCACAGACATATTCTGCATTGTGAGGAATAAGGCCTCTCATACCATCTTCAAAAGCTATGTATTTAACATTGTTTTGTACCCAATGAAAGATTTTCTTTACCTTCTCCAACTCACTATCGCTTGGGTCTATAATTTCATCTGCCACCTTTTTGATATTTTCATAGTTACCAGATTTTAAGCCTTTAATAAAAGTTGAGTACCAATTAAAAAGATCATCTGCTGAAGATAATACCTGATAAGTTTTACCATTGGCTTCATATTTCTGAACAATGGCGGCAATATGTGGAGCAGTAAATCTGATGGGCGGAGCATCTTCTTCAATTTTGAGCTTCTCAGCATTTTTACACTCAAACGTATATTTGATTCTATCACCAATTTTCTCTTCTGACTTTTGAACCAGATTGTCATCATTATTGATAATTTCTAATCGAATATCGATGCCGTTATCAATAGTTACAGTGAACTTAGAATGTACAATTGGTAGGTAATTTTGAAATAAAAACGAACCAATGAATTTTGGGTCTTTTATCTTTTGCTCATATTCCAAAATAGTATGAGCGCCTGGTTGAACTGCAGGAAATATGAAGTTGATACTTTTACCATCATCGTAAAATACTGATGAGTTTTTATCAAATGATTCTTTGAACTCAGAGACATCAATTACACTAAACTTTCGCTATTCTGGAAATACTCTGCGA
>CAYGNU010000119.1:0-9807 GCA_964351175.1 uncultured Roseivirgaceae bacterium
AAATAATACCCTCCCCTCCATTGCTACAAAAACTTCGGTTAATAATTTATTTCAATTAATAGATAATTTTGAAAAAATAATGCCTAGTAAAAAATTCATTACCAGGAATTTTGAGGATTATATGAAAGAGCTTTCGAGTATTAATAACAAAATAGTCAAAATAAATTCAAATCAAATTTCAGCTGATCACTTTGATAATAAATTCAAATTCACAAATGTAAAGATAAGTGATGAAGCAGCAAGAACTAAAAATCAATTTAGTGGATTGAAATATGAACTTAATAGCAATTATAACAGGCTTGATGCTTTATTTTCCATTTATAAAGTTTTGGATTTAAAGCATCCATTACCAATAATGCATGAATGGACTATCTCTTCGGATTATGGTCATCTTTTGCTCCAAAGCGTTCTTTCTAAACCCGGTATAGTATTCGACATTGGATCTGGCATATCAACTCTCATTGCTGGTTATGCTGTGAAAAAAAACAACAAGGGCCGCGTTATTTCTTTGGAACATGATCCTTATTACTATAAATTAAGTTCTGAACTGATAATAAAACATGAGCTTCAAGATTTTGTTGAATTACACCTATGCCCGTTGATTGATTATACCATTGAAGATAAAAAATGGAAATGGTACGATATCTCGAAAATAGTGTTAGAAAGTGGTATAAGCACAATGGTGGTGGATGGGCCTCCAGGTCTTATTCAAAAAGAGTCGCGTTACCCAGCAATTCCAATTTTAAAAAGCCATATTGATAACAATACAACAATACTATTAGATGATGGAGATAGAGAGGATGAACAAAAAATTGCAGAAAAATGGTGTAAAAATTATGACTTGAAATCAGAGTTTATTAAAAGCCATAAAGGAATAATAATACTTCGTAAATAATGGGAATTGCAATCAATGAATTTTTTGATAAAATCTTTGTGCTAAATCTTAAGAAAGATTCAGCCAAGCGGCAAAAAATAATCAGCCAATTCAATGAATTCAATATCAAATTCGATTTTTTTAATGCTATAAATGGGTATTCTTCAGAGTTTGAGAGAGAATGGTGGATTTATGAAAAAAGGCCAAAATGCACACATCTTGAGCATAGCTACAACAAAAAATTCATTGAAAGTCAGGGTGCTTTAGGGTATTTAAAAAGTATGGAATCACTACTTATGAAAGCACTTCAAAATAAATATGAATCTATTCTCGTATTTGATGATGACATAATTCTGATTAAAGATTTCCATGAAAAATTTCAAAATTTTATTTCTTCAATAAGATCAAAGAATACCAATTGGAAAATGATACTTCTAGGAGCTTCTCAATATAACTGGAAATTAAAAGTTGAAGAAGATTACTATCACCCTGTAAAACTTAAGACATTTGGTTCCTTCGCAACTGCATATCATAGTAGTATATTTTATGAACTATTAATTGAAGTTCAGAAAATGCTAACGCCATTTGATAACCTTCCTGTAGGAACAATTTATGAAAAGTATAGCACCGAATGTTTTGTTTCATACCCAAATATTGTGATTGCAGATGTGAGTAACAGTATTATAAGGTCAGAACGAAATATGGACACTCATAGCCAAATTATGAGATGGAATCTGGAAGAATTTTATTAATAGCATGCAAAAATTATTGACAATAATAGTACCGGTTTATAATGTTGAAAAATACATTTATGAATGTCTGAATTCAATCATTTCTTCTGTTTCAGAGGAAAACAAGGAAAGGCTTGAAGTCATTATTATAAATGATTGCACTCCAGACCAATCAATGCAAAATGTTAGTGATTTATTAAACTCTTACAAGAGTATTTTCAAAGTGATAAATCATACAGAAAATAAAGGACTAGGAGGTGCAAGAAATACTGGAATAGAAGAAGCATCGGGTAAATTTGTCACTTTCATTGACTCAGATGATTATTACAATCACGGTGCTGTAGATAGAATTTTTGAGATTATTGAACGAGTAAACGAAAATGATATTATAATTTTCGGATTTTTAGCTATTAAAAATGGCGATGTTAGATGGGAATATATTCCATCCAACGACATTTCAGTTTCTTCATATGAGGCGTTAGAGCTTTTCGCTAATGATAAAATAACACCGGCTGCTTGGAATAAAGTTTATCCAAGAACAATATTGAATAAAGTTAAATTTAGTCCACATATCTATTACGAAGATCTTGAGTTCACGCCAAAAGCTTTTTCTGAATCTTCAAATATTAGATTTTATAAGAAGCATCTAATCAATTACAGATTAGATGGGACCTCAATCACACGACAAAAAATCAAAAAAAAACATATAGATGATTTTTCCTTTGTGCTAAATGTATTATTCAGAGACCTTAGAAATCATAAAATATTTAGTACTATTTTTTTTAACCGTTGGGCCCATTTACTAAGACTTTGGGAATTAGAGCCTCAAGAATTTGAACATGCGCTGAATAAACTGCAAAATCAGATTGAAAAATTTGATTTAGATAAAATAAATAAACAATACTATTTTTTTTGCAAGGCAATTTCTTATGAAATAGAAAGATTTTCAGATCAAGGAATCATAATTTCAAAATATGCCCAATTGATTAATTCATTGAATTTAGAACATCCATTTTTCAGTATCATTATTCCAGTTTATAACGCAGAAAAATACATTAAAAAGGCCGTAGATTATTATAGCAAGCAGAAGTTTTGGAATTTTGAATTGATCTTTATTGATGATTGTAGTACCGACTCATCAATAGAAATAATAGAGTCACTTCAGACCCAATTTGACTTTATTCGCCTAGAGCGACTAGAATCCAACTCTGGAGCCGGGGTAGCCAGAAATCTAGGAATCAAAAAGGCCAAAGGCGAGTACATGATGTTCAATGATTCTGATGACTGGTTTGACGAAAATGGTCTAGAACTATTATACAATCATTTAGGTAGTAACGATTTTCCAGACTTTATTATATTCTCTTACTCCGTTTATGATGGTAATGATAAATATCTCTGGACCAACACCAACATTCCTAATGTTCCTAAAAAAATATACACTGGTAAGGAGATAATTAAGTACTTCTGCAACTCCACTATAAACCCTTCTCCTTGGAATAAAATTTTCAGGAGAAACATTTGGGTGAATAACAAAATAGAATTTCCTCCAGAAATTCATCATCAAGATTTATCTGCAATCCCATTTGCATGTTTTAAAGGAAAATCAGGGTTAGTGATTCATAAACCACTTTATAATTATGTTACTAATCAACAGGGTGTAACTCAAAGTGTATCGAATAATCACGTGTCATCTCCCTTCAAAGCGATTGAAAAACTTTTTTCTTTCTTTGAACGAGATAATGAATTTGTGAATTGGCAAAACGAGCTTCTTGAATTGGCTTTTGAAACCTTCCGTTATAATTTTTCAGTTCGCAGACATCGTTTTATTGATGCACAGTTTTTGGACTACTTGGAGCTTTTTAATGAGTTTTGTAAGCTTTACAAAATAGAAATTCATTACATTATCAATTGTAGGCCGGCTCTAAAATTTGTGACAGAAATTATTCAGGAGAAATACCGCAGAGGCTTGAAAAACGTAATGATTGAACCTTTTCACAGTGATTTGTCGATGGAGAAGTTAATTTTACATGAATCTAAAATTAATGATCAAATTCAGTTAATACTCACTGAATCAATAAAATTAGAGCGAGAATTACTAGAAAAAAGAGAAAAATTGAAATTAAACAGTATTAATGAAAGACTAGTTAGTAAAATTGACGAACTCGAAAACCAAAAGGCTTGGTACTCTAGAACCTATGACCACCTACCTAAGTGGTATTTAAAAATTGGCGGAGTTTTTAGAAGAATAAAACTATTATCAAAATGACTAAGTGGCTAAGTTTTGATTTACTTGAAGATAAAAAAGTAGATTTTGATCATGAATTTGTGGCATATTTGAATAATCCAGAATTCTACAATGAACTATTTAAAGCATACGTGTTACTAAAAGAAGGTAACATACACAAAGGGAAAAAACATATTAGATATGTCAGTAGAAAATTCAAAAAAAACTATAAATCGCGATTTTTAACACTGCCTGTTATAGGTGCCAGCGATGAAATAGAAGAATTGAATAATCTAAAAACTAGAATACGTCTTTCTGGTTTGCAACAGGATCTTTGTGCTGAAAAGATTATTTGTGAGGAATTAAAATTTATCTATATAGTTACACCAAAAGTAGGGTCAAGAAGTATTTTACATTACTTCAGATCCAATGAATTACTAAGGCCGAAGTTAAAAATTACAACTAGTCCACTAGTTAATTTACTTGATGAAAATCCTGAATATCAGAAATATTTCAAGTTTGGGTTTGTGAGAAATCCATACAAAAGAATACTCTCATGCTATAAAGACAAAATTCTTACCACTGAATTTGTTGAAAATGACAAAGGTGAGCAAATCCCTAAAAATGATTGGCTCAAGTATAAAATGGGAACATACCCTACATTCAATTTTAATATGTCATTCGATGACTTTATTGAATTCTTAGCCACTGAACATGGTAGCGATCTTATTGGCGAGAGACACTGGCTATCGCAATATGTACAAATGACTGATTATAAAAATAGATTGCTGCTCGACTATGTAGGCAAGCTTGAAAACCTTGAGGAAGATTGGAAAACCGTATGTGAAAGAGTTGGAATAGAACATAAGCCCCTAACACAACATAATTCAACTGATGAAAAAATTAAGAAAGTCGATAGTATTAAATATTCAAAAAAATCGATAGAAATAATCAAGGAACGTTACAAGATGGACTTTCAATTATTTAATTACCCTACTGATTTCAAAGGTTAATAATTAAACTTAAAGCCTTCAAAAAAGGTTTTAAAAACTTTGAAATGGATTAAATAGAGATTACAATGAGCATGAACAATCCATGGAAAATTTCTTAAGGAATTTTATAAGCCCATTGCTCTGGTACTATTAAAAATATATAGATTTCTCAAAGCTACATCAGGTATGTAACAGTCATTAATATGTCTGAATTAGATTTTATTAACCCTCTCCCCAAACCCTTAAAGAAGTCCATGGTTCATCGGAATCTGTCCAAAATTTTGATTTTTCGGATAATCCTAAAGGTAGGAAGCCACATAAAGCAATATACATGCTTCCTGTAGAAAGGTAATCTTCTGCAAGGTGTGGCTGCTCACCCACCAATCCAATATTCAGCCATCCCTCACTTGTTAATGTCTCAGGAGCTAATAGTGTCCTTTTCATTACAGCCGTCAGTGCTGAACGCACGGTACCAACTGTTAATTGCTCTGGCAACAAATTAGTTAAAGCTGTGTAGGAAAGCGAATGAAAAGCACCAAATCTGTAAGTCATAGAACGTCCAAGAACAGGAAAACTACCGTCAGGATTTATCATTTTTTCTTGGAGTATTGCTTGTTCTTTTAATCTAATAACAAAACTTTTATACATTGAGTCATAATCATTACTCACATCTTTTACTACGTTCAAAATCTCCATAATGAAGGGGTGTATTACATAACTATTGTAATAATCATATTTGAACACTGGCCCGTCAGAATAGGTGCCCGAACCAAGGTACCATTGATTTATCTGATTCAAGCTATAGTCAATCCTAACTGAATCATAGTCAGCTCCTGTTCTAGCTAGAAATGCTTCAATCACACCTGTAAATAGAATCCAATTTGAGAAATTTGGTTTTATTTTACGCGTGCTTTTTAGACAACTTATAATTCTTAATTTTATTTCATCTGATAGCTTAAGCCAGACAGAGTCCCAGGATCGTAAAAGACCAACAGCTAAAAAAGCAGCATCCACAAGTGGTTGTTTCCCTCTATTAAAATTCAGAAAATCACTTTTTGACTTATCTGTAGCGTGCTGCAGTGAAAGCGATACAAGATTCCTCATCTCGATTTGTACCTGCGATTCTTCATAGCCCAAAACCTCTTTAAGGTTTAACCAAGGCCCAATTCCAGCCAAGGATCTCCCCAATGCCTCAAGGTGAGCATAATCAGACCTAATTGGGATTTTCTTTTTTGGAAATGCATCTACTTTGAAACTTTTTTTAAAATTATCATTTGCAAAACTGTAAAATACGGGCCTTGCAATTTTGAGCATTATCTCTAGCCATTGTTTCCTTATAATTAGAGTATCATGTTCCATCACAAATCAATTTCATTCTTCTTAACCAAAATTAATCTTGTCACACGCAAGCATAGTTTCTTTTGAAAAGATAGCATTGTTTCTTTAAACGACAGTCAAGAAGAAATTATAAATAACAGAACTTTGAATTTCTAGATACTCTTAATTATTGTTAAACCATTAAAGTTATATATTTTTAGTTCATACTTTTGATTCAATCTAAGTATAATCGATATCTTTATTAGCTCCTTTATTTATTATGACAGAAACAAACTCTGATTTAAAAAAAAGAATTCTTCAATTGAAATTTATGATTAAGTCTCTTGAGATTAATCGCAAAATATATCAAATAAGAAATAATGGGTAAAATGATTGATGAATTAACCCAAGCCATTAAAGACATAGAAAATCTTGAAGCTGAATCAAGCCATAATATTGAACTGAAATATTTGCCTTTGGTCACGGTATTAATGACTACCTACAATGTTGAGAATTATGCTGAAGAAGCTATAAATTCTATCTTAAATCAATCTTATCCTAACACAGAATTAATAATTATTGATGATGCCAGTACTGATCAAACCATCAATATAATTCAGAAAATAAACAATCCAAAAATACGCCTCTTTCAGAACACAATAAATTGCGGTACATATTATTCTAAAAATTTCGGTATAACGCAAAGTAAAGGAAAATACATAGCCATACAAGACTCCGATGATCTGTCGGATAAAGATAGAATTAAAAAGCAGGTAGACTTTTTGGAGACTTATGAAAACAAGCAATTTGTACTATGCCAATACACTCGATTTGATGAAAATGGAAATCACTTAATTGCTCCACGCCTTGGTTTTCAGTCAAGTATGATAAGAAAAAGTGTTTTTGATGACTTGGGATTTTACGACTCTGTAAGAGTGGCTGCTGATGATGAATTCAATGCTAGGATGATGAAATATTACGGCAATGCATCAAGAGGCATCATTGAAGAACTACTTTACTTTAATAGAAGTAGAAATGACTCTCTTACGGCAACAGTCGAAATAGGCTCATCACCCAGAACAACTTATGTAGAGAACTATCAAAATTGGCATAAAGAGGTTAAAGAAAATGTCAGCCAATTATTTGTGAAATACCCTCAAAAAACCAGGCCCTTTAATGTCGATTCCAAAATTGAAGTTCTGTTTAGCCAAGAACTTGAGCCATCTTATAATATAAAGGAGATAAAAACTGCGGGCATAAAAGTGACTGGGTCCATGGTGACCATACCTTCACGAATGCCCATTCTTGAAAGAGTGATAAACTCAATCATTAATCAAGTTGATCATCTAAATGTTTACTTGAACAATTTTGAGGAAATACCACAGTTTGTGCTGAACCCGAAAATCGAAGTGTTCAGGTCACAAGATCATGGAGATATTGCTGATAATGGAAAGTTTTTCAAAGCAGAACAACTTGAAGGGTTTCATTTCACCTTTGATGACGATATACAATATCCACCTGATTATGTAGAAACTTATTTAAATAAACTAAGTGAATATCACTATAATGTGGCCATAGGTACACATGGCATCGAAATAAAAGAAGGATTTAAAAGATATTATGACATCTCTTCACGTGAGGTTATAAGTTTCTATAGAGAAAATGAAATTGACAGGTACGTGCACTTAATAGGGACCGGTACTTTAGCCTATCATACCAACTCGATTGATTTTAATTTAGAACATATCTCGGAAACTCATATGGTTGATATATTTTTTGGGCTTTTTTGCCAAAAAAATAACATCCCATTGATATGCATTGAAAGAGAAGCAAATTGGATTCAGGAGATTGAAACCCCTACCGAAACAAGAATTTTTGATAACTTCTCTAAAAATGATAGTAAACAGACCAAATTAATTAAGTCTATAAATTGGAGCTACAAATACCTGGCTTCAGATATTAAAGATAACATAGACCTTAACCTGACTATTGAGGAGCGGATGCTTAGAAAGTTAGAGGATTTTGGTGAAAGACTGATTGAGAATGAAAGAACAATAGTTAATCAGAAGAGAACCATTGAAAAATACCAAAATGATCTTGAATGGTATGCACGCACCTACGAGCATTTGCCAAAATGGTTTTTGAAAATAGGACGGGTTTTTAGAAGATGGCCTTTTGCTAAGGGTAAGTGATTTTTTATAGAACTAATTCAAGCCTTTTTTTAATCTGTTAAATAGATTGTGCAGTCTTGAAACGGATATTGGGAAGAAACGTGGACATATCTAAAGGGTGTTTAAACAATTATAATTAGCTTCACGAAGCTAAAAAAAGACTAAATACATTGTGAATGTAGTTGCCATCACCACTTTTAATAGAATAAACTTTTTAAAAGTCTTGATTGACTCATTCAAGAAGGCTTGTGATAATGATAATAAAGAATGGCTGATTATAATAGCAGATGACGGCTCCAATGATGGCACTATTGATTATATTGAAAGTCTGAACATACAAAACATACCAATAATACTGATTAAGAACAACCGACAAGGTGTTCACCACCAATTTAATACCATTGTAGCCGAATTAGAGAAAATTGATTTCGATTATTGCTTTAAATGCGATGACGATATTGAATTTGTTAAATCAGGCTGGGAGCAAACGTACATCCAAGCCATCAAAAGCTCAGGTTATGATCATCTCTGTCATTTCGACCCTTCCTGGAGGCCTGATAAGAACTTCAAAAAACCTGTTGTTAAAGATGGATTAATCAGCTACTGCGAGCCAAAAGATGTGCAAGGTGCATTCTTTACACTCACCCCAAATGTTATTAAGAAAGTAGGGTACATGGACACCAATAACTTCGGATTCCGAGGTGTAGGCCATGTAGATTATACCATGAGGGCCTGCCGTGCTGGTTTCAATGATATTAACTCACCTTTTGATGCCGTTAATAGCAATGACTACATTCAACATCAAACCGAAAATTATTCTTCAGCTTTGAATGTTCACATACAAAATGCATTAGAGAGTGATAAAGAAAGTAGGAGAAAATATGAACTGATAAAAAACACAGAAAGAGTCTATATACCATATTTTGATTCAGCCCCTTCAATAACCAAAGGAGTAGAAGTTGACCTTTTAAAGTCTCGCATTGAGGCTTTAGAGAAAGAGAAAGAATGGTATGAAAAAACTTATGGACATCAACCCAAATGGTACATTAGATTTGGGAAATTGTTGAAAAAACTAAAAATATTCCATTAGAGAATACTACATGGCTAATTCTTTATTAGCTTTACTGAGATTTATATATGCAATTACTATCACCAAAATATTTGAAGAATTGTCAGTTTACAATTGACAGATACCATGCTCTAAAAAACCTGCCTTCAAACGGGGTTATAGCCGAAATAGGAGTTCTAGGTGGAGATTTATCAGATTGGTTGCTAAAGAATTTAGAGCCTTCAGAGGTCCATTTAATCGATTTATATAATTGTGCAGACTTTCCCGGCAAAGATAGATTCAACAAAAAGCAGCATGAAAATTTTATTTTTAATAGATTCGATGCAGAGATAAATTCAGGAAAAGTTAAGATCAAAAAAGGTTACTCTTGGGAGGTATTAGGCACTTATCCAAATAATTATTTTGATATTATCTACATAGATGCTGCGC
>CAYGNU010000120.1:0-9789 GCA_964351175.1 uncultured Roseivirgaceae bacterium
GGAGATCAGTCCTGCATAATGGCCGATGTGTGCATGGGTTAGAAAAATGCCATCAGGAGTTTCCGGAGTTTCAAATGGACATACCTTTTTAAGTATTTTCATTTGCTCTGTTATATCAGGTGTCGCCTCAAAAAGATATTTCTTTTGGCTATCGGTATCGATAACACCTAAAGAAACGACCTTTCTATTTGGGTCAGGATTGTCAAACAACATTTTGCAGCAGTCTTTCTTGCAAGCAATATGTGGAGACCCGGCATCCTGTACATTACCTAAAACAATGAGGCTAATACCTGATACTTCTGAAGGGGTATTTTTAATAGAAGTAACGACATTCTCTTCTTCATGATTATTGCATCCGAAAAATAGAATTAGAACAAAGAGAAGAGAATGTCGATACATCTTAATCATTAATTGTCATTATCATAACCTTCAGGACGCTTCCATCTAACCGGAGCCTTAGGTTCTGGTTTTAGTTTAAATTCCTGTGTTTCTAATAATTTGAGAGCTTCGGCAACTCCACGTTCTAGCTGTGGATCTTTGCCCTCAAGCACTGATTTAGGGTCTTGGATCACTTCTATATCCGGTGAGATTCCTACACCTTCTACTGCCCATTCGCCATTGATATCATAGAAACCACCTCGGGGCGCCACCATTCTACCACCGTCTATAAATCTTGGTGTATCCCATGTGCCAACAAGTCCTCCCCATGTGCGTGTACCTACAAGCGGCCCAATCTTTTTCATTTTGAACATGTAAGGCATAAGGTCGCCACCTGAGCCTGCACGCTCGTTGATGAGCATTACCTTTGGTCCCCAGATTCCTGCAATAGGAGAGGTCCATGGGCGATTATCATTGGCTTTACTGTTGAAGTAGCCAAATGGCTCACGCGTTAGAATATCGATGATGTAATCTGCAGCGGAACCACCGCCATTGTTTCTTTCGTCAAGGATAACGCCTTTTTTGTCCTGTTGCGAGAAGTAATATCTGTTAAAGCTGGTAAAACCACCATTGCCAGTATTGGGAATATAAACGTAGGCCAATTTACCACCAGATAGTTCATTTACCTTTTTGATATTGCCATCAATCCAGTCTATATATCTCAAACTATTCTCACTCCTTACTGGCTTAACATACACCTTTTTAGCACTAGCCATATCTGGTTTGCTGTTTACTGTAATGGAGATGGTACGCCCAGCAGTTTGCGCTAGCAGTTCATGAACATTTTGTGGTGCTTTTAGCGGAGTATCATTTACAGCTAATAGATAATCGCCTTCTTTGATGCCAAGACCTGTTAACCCCAATGGTGATTCCATATCAGGATTCCACTGACCACCATCATATATTTTACTGAAAGTATAGTAGCCATTTTTAATGCTATAATCAGCTCCAAGCAGACCTACAGGTACTCTATCTACATCAGGCATATCGCCACCTGATACATAGGAGTGGCCAATGGCAACCTCGCCACTGAGTATATCCACAACATAGTTAAGGTCGGTACGATGCTTAACATATTTTATCCATGGCTGGTACCAGCTATAGACCTTATCCCAGGGTGCACCGTGTACATTATTTACATAAAGAAAATCACGCATGTATCGCCATCCTTCTTTAAATATCTGTGCATACTCATCGGAAGGTACTACTTTCATTTTAGCTGAGACACCAACTTTATCCTCTGGTTTAGGTTTTCCTTTGCTCTCTGTAATACTCCAACTACCACTTTTATTGAAGAGTACATTGCTGCCATCATTGGAAGCCGCCATATCACTCACGCCATTTTCAAAATCAGTAGCTTTCTGTTTTTTCACATCATAGCTATGGACTTTTAGTCCTCTTTCATTAGGTATGGATTCAGTCACAAATACTTGATTTGCTATTGATCTCATCAACCCTTGGTAATTTCTTGAAGGCAGGTCTAATGCCACAGCTCTTTTTTGGATGTTATTAAAGTCAATGGTTACAGTTACTGACTTTGATTTATCATCAGATTTTGACTCTTCAGCTTTAATTTCTTCTTCATCACTTTTTGGTAGGTTGGGTGCTTTTCCAGTCCCGGAAAGTACCAGAGCATATAGACTTCTGTTTACACTAGGGTCATAGGAGCTCATATCCAGCCAGCCTGAGGCTAAACCGTAATCTGTACTCGCAAGGAAGTATAAGTATTCGCCTGATTGATCCCACACAGGGCTAGTGGCATCTGCCAAACCATCAGTTACCTGAACGGCTTTAGATGATTGAGTATCATAGATGAAAATGGCTTTAAAATGAGAATCAAGCTGTTTTTCATAAGTGATATATCTGCTGTCTGGCGACCATGAGGGGTTCATAGTTCGGTTAGGATGGGCATATCTATCTGTATCCACTTTTTTCACCTTTCCATCAGTTAGGTTAATCATCCAGACGTTATAATCGGTATCTGTGTAGGCTATTGCATTGCCATCGGGTGACCAGTCTGGCTTGAAATAAAAAGTAGGATTTTCAAGTGAGTAGCTCTTTTGGTTTTTGCCAAACTGATCGGCAACTACCAATTTGTACTCTCCACTAGCATCTGAAAACCAGGCGATCTTATCACCTTTTGGTGACCAGATTGGATAGCGATCAGCCACACCGCTTGATTCTGTTAGATTTCTCCAACTGCCTTCTTCTTTTGGGAAGGTGAAGATATCACCGCGATATTCGAAGATTGCTCTTTTTCCGTTAGGTGAAAGGTTAGGATTAGATACATTACCAGCAGTAACATCTACCCAGCGCTCGCGACTAAAGTTTAAATCTCCGGCCACATTGATATTAAGCTGCTCTGTGGCTTTTGTATCTGGCGTTAGTAGATGTAAATATCCACCTTGCTCATAAACTATTTTATCGCCAGCGGCATCCAGACTTTTTACATCAAACTTCTTGTGAAAGGTGATTTGCTCCTCTTGTTTAGTAGTGATGTCAAAGCTCCAGATATTACTGGTATAGTCTCTTTCAGACATATAATATACTTTGCTACCAATCCATACAGGGTCAAGATGTCTTTCCTTGTCAAGCTGTGGAGTTCTTACAAGATCTTTTGTTTTAAGGTCAACGATCCAGATAGGCATGGCTTGTCCACCACGATAATTACGCCATTCAGGATCCCAGCCTGTGATTGGGGTGTAAGCGATATATTTACCATCGGCAGAAATTTCTCCATAAGCTGCCCTTGGTATATCTATAACTTCAGGCAACCCACCATTTGGTGATATGGTAAATAGCTGGTTTGTTTTTGTTGGGCGAGTATTTCTACCTGAACGGAAAATAACTTTGCCGTCAGGTGTCCAGCCTTGCACGTAATCACCAGTGGGATGAAATGTCAACCTTTTTGGGGTGCCGCCTGCGGCAGGGATAATATAGACATCTGTATTACCATCATATTCTGCGGTAAAAGCAATCCATTTTTCATCTTTAGAAAAGTGGGGCAATGACTCGTAACCTTCATTGGATGTTAGTCTTATTGCATTACCGCCAGTAACTGGAGCCTTCCAAAGGTCATTTGCATATACAAATACTACCTCTTGAGAGGATAATGTTGGTTGTCTTAAAAGCATGGTGCCTTGAGAAAAGGCAGCGCTCATGGTGAGCATGAAAATTAGGAATAGATATATTTTCTTCATCGTAAGCTGATTTTAAATTGACCATGAAAATACCATATATCTAGAAATATTGAAAGTTGATTTACATGAGTGAAATCTGATTTTGTAAAATGAGTGTTAGACTATTCTGTGTTCATTCTTTAGTTGCATTTAAGGTTAAGTAAGGTTCATGAACGGTTAGTTACATGGAGTTGCTATTAACCATTCAGAAAGAAATTTTAACGAGAAATTAATTCATGTATTTTTATGAAAAATTAGACACTCATGGCCAACGATATACCTGCTTTAATTAATTCTTTAAATGGCACATTACCTGAGAATGCTTATGAGATATCAGATACTCTTGGACATATCGCTAATGATGAAGTATTAGAAGCTATGCTTAAATTATTGACTCATGAAAATCATGAAAACAGGATCATTGCCTCAAGAACATTAGGTAGAATAAAAGATAATGGGACTGCCCTAAATGGACTATTTGAAGCCATTCAAGATAAGGAGAATTCGTCTATTGCTGGTGATTTACTGGTGGCGTTAGAAGGATTTGATATAAGTAACAAGTTTGTTGAAATCTTCAAACTCTATCTTTTTGGAAGTTTTAAGGTGTCAAACATAGCCAAAGACCTATTAGATTATAAGGAGTTTGATATTACCCCAAGAGTTATCAAAAAAGCCAAAAAGCACTGGAATCATTATAGCAATAATGTAAAACAAGATGATGCATATCTACTTAGAAAAGAAGAGGTAGAGGAGATGTTTGAAGATTTAGAGGATTTTTTATCAGCCTGTTAAGACTTTACACTTCTTTCAACCTCTTTAAGATTTTCGATCTTCTTATTTCTTAAGAAGCCATTGATATCTTCAAAATGTTCTTTTACTCTCTTATTTCCAAATTCAAATACTTTGGTAGCTAGACCATCAAGGAAATCTCTATCGTGAGAAACGAGGATGATAGTGCCTTCAAATGATTTTAGAGCATCTTTGAGAATATCTTTAGTTTTTATATCAAGATGGTTGGTCGGTTCATCTAGGATCAAAAGGTTAACTGGTTGAAGTAGTAATTTGATCATAGCCAGTCTAGTGCGTTCCCCTCCAGACAATACTTTTACTTTCTTTTCAATAGTATCACCACCAAACATAAAGGCTCCTAATAGGTCTTTGATCTTAGTCCTTACATCACCATGAGCTATCTCATCTACAGTTTGAAATACAGTAAGATTTTCATCAAGCAATGACGCTTGGTTCTGTGCGAAATATCCAATTAAGCTATTATGACCTACCTGTAGTTTTCCGTCAAAATCAATCTCGCCCATAATGGCTTTAACCAGTGTTGACTTTCCTTCTCCATTCTTTCCAACAAAGGCAATCTTTTCTCCTTTTTCTATGGTAAATGATACATCCTGAAAAACGGTATGGTCTCCATATTTCTTACTTAATCCATCGGTAATTACAGGATAATTACCTGAACGAGGGGCTGTAGGAAATTTGATATTTAATGCTGAAGTATCCACTTCATCTACTTCAACAATTTCCATTTTCTCCAACATTTTGACTCTAGATTGTACTTGTAGTGTTTTAGAGTAGGTACCTTTAAATCGGTCTATAAATTGCTGAATATCAGCCATCTGCTTGGCCTGATCGTCAAATTGTTTTTGCTGTTGCTCTCTTCGTTCTTTTCTTAATTCTAGATAATGAGAGTAATTGGTTTTATAGTCATAGATTTTACCTGTGGTTATTTCTATCGTTCTGTTGGTAAGGTTGTCTACGAAAGTCTTATCGTGACTAATTACAATAACAGCCTTTGCGCTATTTTTCAAAAAGTCCTCCAACCACTGTACCGACTCAATATCAAGATGGTTAGTAGGTTCATCTAACAGAATAAGATCAGGATTTTGAAGCAAGATTTTAGCGAGTTCGATTCGCATTCTCCACCCACCACTAAATTCACCAGTCGGGCGGGTAAAATCACTTCTCAAGAAACCAAGTCCCAATAATGTCTTTTCAATTTCAGCATCGAAATTGATTTCTTCAATGCTGTAATATTTTTCACTCAGCTCTGCTACCTCTTCAATGATCTTGCTATAAGCATCAGATTCATAATCGGTGCGTGTTTCCAGTTGATGGTTTAGCTCTTCCATTCTGGTTTTCATCCCCAGAATTTTAGAGAATGCCTTTGAAGTTTCTTCAAATACAGTGCTGTTATCTTCAGTTAATAAATGCTGAGGCAGGTAAGAAATAATTGCATCACTTGGTGCAGATATTTTACCTTGAGTAGGTTTGTTAACGCCAGCAATTATCTTTAATAGCGTAGATTTTCCTGCACCATTTTTACCCATTAGTGCTATTCGGTCATTGTTATTTACATTGAAAGTAATATTACTAAAGAGTGTTGTTCCACTAAACTCAACCCCAACGGCATCTACTGAAATCATAATTATTCGAATTTGGCCGCAAAGGTATTAGAGATTAGAATTAAATAGGCCTTTGATATTAAATTAGTTTTAATAACTGGTTGATTCTATGTGATTTTGCTGCTGCACTTAATAGAAGATTATTATCTTCAAACTATGAAGCCAGCAACTTTAGCCGAACTCAAAAGAGAATTAAAATCCCAAACACCAGAAGAATTATTACAGATTTGTCTGAGACTAGGAAGGTTCAAAAAGGACAATAAGGAGTTATTGAGTTATTTGCTTTTTGATGCTCATGATGAACAAGGTTATGTGCAAGCCATAAAATATCATATTGATGATTCGATGGAGGAGGTGAATACTTCACATATATATTATGCTAAAAAGGGCCTTCAGAAGATTTTAAGAGGGTTGAATAAATACATTAGATATTCTGGCAACAAACAGACTGAAGTGGAGGTGCTTATTCATTTTTGTGAGGCAATAAAAGAATCACCTATAGATATTAATAGAAGCATTGTAATTGGCAACCTCTATGACCGCCAGGTGAGTAAGATTCAAAAGGCTTTGGTGAAACTGCATGAAGATGTGCAGGCTGATTATTTGCATCAGATCAATGCATTATAGAATGTCAGATTAATTTTGTTTATTGCGAACAAAGGTAACTCTATAGCGTTTTTTATATATTATATTCAAAAAGCCGTTATGACGAAAAGCAAGAAGCCAGATAATGTTGTTTACAACGAGGAAGAAAAAAAGTATGATGCTGCACTTAAGCCTTATGGAACCAATGTAGGGGCACCAGCAATTTATACTGTAGACACCATTGCTTGGAAAAATAGAAACCTTGATAAGGTAAATAAGCAGTTTGGAGCAAGATATCATGAAATCAAATCACAATATGATTCCATGATGGAACAGTTTGAATACAATGAATTAGTTTACGGAGCGAAGTTTAATTTTGAACCTATTATTGGCTACAATTATCATTTATATAGAGATAAACATGAGGAGCTATTCCTATCAGTAATAGCTCCTCATGAATGCAATTTTGATTTTGTTGGGTCCTTTAGGTTAAGTGCAGATTTGATGTGGGAGAAAGTAGATTAAAGCTACTCCATTTTCCAGAAGATAATACCACCGGCTTGCTTGCCCATATCGACAGAGGCTACTTTAGTAGCCTTTTTTAGATCAATAACATCCATTGTTCCTGGTTCGCCACCTTTACCTTCAACTGATACAAAAGCATATTTGCTGTCTGAAGAAATAGAAACGCCATGTGTTACACTACGAGTGTTTTTTACCCTTGCCAGTTCTTTATTTTCAGACAAATCCCAGACCCCAGTTTCTCCGCTGCCCTTGTAAGTAGCAACTAAATATTTGCCGTCAGGTGAGATATCTGCATTATAAGGTGCTTTTCCTGTTTTTAATCGATTGGTGATCTCCCACTTCTCGAGATCTACTTCCAATATTTCATCAGAGTCATTGCCAGCAACATACACCTTATTGTTTGTAGGGTGCGGAATTACCCAGGTTGGCTTCACTGCACTATGGAACATTTTACCACCCGTGTTACCATGGTTCATTTTCGAATGATCCATTTGACTGTGATCCATGCCACCCATACTGGCCATACCATCCATTTCTTTTTTCTCTTCTCCATCAAGTTTTAATACCCTTTCTACTTTTAGCCTAAGTGTATTAATCTCAAATAGTTCGCCTGACATCATACCTACTGAGTAGTGATACAAACCATCTGGCGAAATCCTTGATCCATGTGGCATAACACCAGTCTCTATTCTTTGAATTTCAACCATGGCTTCAGGATCGACTACAGAAACAGTACTGGGTACCATGTCACCGTGAAGATCGAAATTAACGCAATACAAAAGACCTGTAGCCTCTGAAACTTGGAGCGATGCTGGGAACAGTCCTAACTTGACAGTTCCTACAACTTCATTTGTTTCTGTAGAGTATTTATAAAGAGTGCCATAAGGATTGCCGTGAGCCAATGATAAATACCAGTACTTACCATCAGGGCTCACATTGATACCATGAGGGCCTTCTATCTCTGCAGGCCAAACTCCAACTGGAATAGTTTTTTCAATAACAGCTTCTTTCCCGTCAAACTTTACCAATGCCACTTCATCTTCCGATTCAGCAGTGACATAGACGTAATAGTTCTGTGCCACAGAAATTGAGCTAAAGGACACTAATAATACTAACAGTAGACTTCTCATAACTATTTTGTTTGAACTTCAGCATTTTCAGGAACTACAGGCTCTAGCTTAGCAGACCATAAACCACTATTCCAATCAGAATAAAAGATATGCCCTTTATATGGCTGAGCACCCCAGGTAAAAGGCGCATTTTTCACATATCCATCAGGATCCTCCGGCACTATCCAGGCAATTTCTCTTCCTTGTCTATTAAGGTCACCCAATAGTTCACCACTTAGATCAACCACTCTTACACCTGCATTGTAGAATGCTGCATATAAGATATCATCTTCAATCCAGTAATTGTGCGATCCAGCAAATGGAACTTGAAACCATGCCACTTCTTTAGGGTTATTTAAATCCGAAAAATCAATAACATGAAGATAGCCAGCAGCTCTACCAGGTTTTCTTCCGTCAGGATCTAATCCATAAGGAAACTCCTCATCACCAAGAATTACGTAGAATTTACCAGTCTTTTTGTCCTTATAAGGGAAAGCCGCATGATTTGATCCACTTGGGTAAGCATAGCTAGCAAACTGTACAGGGTTTGAAGGAGAACCTCCTGCTATACCATTACCAATATCTACCAATTGTACACCATCATCCCAATTGGAAGAGTATGCGATGCCATTGTCGATCCAAACATCATGTATAGAATGACCGGGTGTATCTAATTCAAATTCACCAACAATCTTCGGATTCTTAGGATCTTCAATGTTGATGGAATAGTATTTTCTGCCCGCACTTAGTGCATAAACATGTTTTTGGTAGATAAATACATTGTGAACACCACCCGTTAAATTCTCAGAGAATTCAGAAATAATGGATACATCTCGAGGGTTTTTCACATCGATTATCACTAATCCATTTTTCCTGTTTGAAGCACCTTCACGAGATATCACGCAGACTGTTCCGTCCTCAGAAACTTTAACATCATTCACAGTACGAGCATCAACTTTTATGGAGTCAATAAGCTCTAATGCTGCAGGATTTGTAACATCCCAGAAGTAAGCGGTTCCGTCTGCTCCCCATGTTCCTGTTACAGCGTAGTCTTTACCATCAATTCCTTCCCAAACCCAAAGGTCAGAAGTGTGCTTTGTGTTAACAGAGCCTCTTCCTACTAATTCAATTTTTCTTGAAATATTTCTTTTTGCAGCACTAACCGTTACAGAGGCTGCCGCTGGGCCGCTGGTAGCATTTAACACATAGAGGCCAGGTTGATCAGCAACAAACTTACCTTCCTTATTGATCAGGCCTGAAGGAGCAGCAGATACATCATAAGAATCGCCTGTGAAGGAATAATTGATAGGCGCATCTGTTACTACTTTACCATTTTTGTCTAACGCCTTTGCTGTTAAAGTGAAAACATCTCCTGATCGACCTTCAGTCATATCGGTTGTCATTTCAATTTTAGTGATGGGATTTTCTGTAATATTCAAATCCAACTTAGTGGTATCACCATCCACTGATGCAGTAATTGTAGATTTACCCTCTGAAACGGCAATTATTTTATTAAATGGAGCTGGTTTTAGTACTTTTTCA
>CAYGNU010000121.1:0-6608 GCA_964351175.1 uncultured Roseivirgaceae bacterium
CATCAACTAAAACCTTGATTGCCATCATATTATATCTTCCGAAATATTTGGACATTGTCATAAACATAAAAATGTATTGAAATGGATATTAAGAAGATATTGCTACCGATAAATTATTCTGCTTGTTCGTTGAATGCATTAAGCTATGCTGCATTTATAGCCGAAAAATTTGAAGCAAAGTTAATGATCATCCATTCTTTAGCTGAAGAAACACTTCCTACTAATGAAGGTATCAAACAAGCTAAATCAATGCAGGTAGAAAAAATTTCGAATATCATTAAAAGCGATAAGCATTTGGTCAATATTATGACTGACATAGTGGTGACAGAAAAGTCTAAGAAGGAAGGTATTCTTTGGGCATCAGACACCTTTGATATTGATTTGATAGTAATAGGAACAGATGGAATCAAAAGTCCATATGATGAACTAGCTGGCACATTTAGTTATCAAATAGTCTCAAATAGCAAAGTGCCCGTATTAACCGTGCCGCCAGAATATAAATACAAAGAATTCGAAAAAATAGGCTTTGGAGTTGATTTTAAACTAATAGACCACACTTCCATTCTTGATATTATTTTGGAATTTTCATACGCTTATAAAAGCAAATTAGAGATATTTCATATTGAAAAGTATAATGATGAGAAAGAGCTTTTGGCCGAATATGAATCTGCAAAACTCAATGATTACTTCGCTGGTATAGACCATAATTTTCTAACCATAAAAAACAGCTCTATTTGGGAGGGCCTTAATGATTATATTGACCGAAGTAAACCAGATTTACTAGCTATTATGCCAAGAAAGTACAACTTTTTTGAATGGTTAAGTCATGATAGTTTATCAAAAGAAGTAATTCAACATATTCAACTACCAGTCCTGACATTTCCGGACAAATAGCTTCAATCTGTAAATTGATCTTATTCTGCATTTGTTATTAAATGAAGTAGATAAATCTTCATTTACTATTTAAACCGGTATTAAATTTCTTAATAATTGTTAAAAACAAAATTTTATAACACACTTAATTGACTTTTGTATTTAGAATAACTAAACTGCAGTTCAAGCACTACTTCTGAAGGAAAACAGAGAGGGTTGAATTAAAAATAGTTTTCCAAACCACTAACTGCCCAGAGTTAATACTCTGGGCAGTTTTATTTTTTACTGAAAAAATTTACTCTTATTGAAAGAGTGATTGCGAGCACAAATGTGCTCAGGGTTATTATATCTACAGTACTGCTACTCCAGTCAAAACCTAAAGTATTATTGGTTAGATATTTAATAAAAGAATGAGGCAAGTTTCTCTCGCCTAACTCTCGTTTAATATCCCAATGCCAATCGGTGAGTATACAATACCCCCAACCTTTCCATATACCAAGAACTAGCCATGAAAATAAAGTCGCTCCGACAAGCCAAAGATGAGCTTTTCGAAATTTAGGGATGATCCACCCAAACAAATTGAACCCAATAATTAAAATATGAAGGCTAAATAATAAGACATCAAGAAAGGTGAGCATCGGCTACATTTAATTAATACCTGCCAGAAGGTATAAAACCGCCATTCTAACAGCCACACCATTCTCAACCTGCTCGAGAATGATAGAGTGATCAGAGTCAGCCACGTCAGAGTTTAATTCCACTCCTCTATTGATAGGTCCGGGGTGCATAATGGTAATTTCTTTATTCAAACTATCCAAAAGCTTTTTATTAATGCCGTAGTACAGTGAATATTCCCTTAAAGATGGGAAGTATTTTATATGCTGTCTCTCCAATTGAATTCTCAGAACATTGGCTACGTCACACCATTCAAGTGCCTTACGAACATCTAGTTCTACCTTTATTCCTAATGAAGCAATGTACTTTGGCAGTAGGGTTATTGGTCCACAGACCATTACTTCAGCGCCCATTTTCTGAAGAGCAAATATATTGGACAAGGCCACTCTCGAGTGAAGTATATCACCTATGATGGCAACTTTCAATCCCTCCAATCTTCCAAACTTCTGAAAGATAGAAAACGAATCTAATAATGCCTGTGTAGGGTGTTCATGGGTGCCATCTCCTGCATTAATAATATTTGCTTTTATATTCTTTGCCAAGAAATGTGGTGCGCCTGGGCTGCTATGCCTCATCACTACCATATCTACCTTCATGGCCAAAATATTATTCACTGTATCGAGTAAGGTCTCTCCTTTCTTTACAGACGAATTAGAAGATGAGAAATTTACTACATCAGCCGAGAGTCTTTTTTCAGCTAGTTCGAAGGATAATTTAGTTCTGGTAGAGTTTTCGAAGAACACATTGGCAATGGTGATATCACGCAAGGAAGGCACCTTTTTAATCGGTCGGTTAATCACTTCTTTAAAATTGGCCGCTGTCTCAAAAATGAGTTCTATGTCCTTTCGGTTAATGTCTTTGATGCCAAGTAAGTGTTTCTGACTAAGTTGTGACATTATTGTGTATCCTTATTTATCAACCAAATTTTATTCTTCTTACTCCCTAGTGCTTCAAGTTCAACCAACACTTTCTGGGTATCTAAAGTGTTAACATCAATACCTATATAATCTGCCTCAATAGGCAATTGTCGAGAGTATTTTCTATTTACCAATGTCAGCAATTCCACCTTTCTTGGCCTGCCAAATGCTATCATGGCATCCATAGCGGCTCTTACCGAGCGCCCGGTATAGAGTACATCATCTATTAAAATGACTTTTCTATCTTCAATAATAAACGGTACTTTGGTCGCATTAGCAGCCACCGGACTTTCCCTTCTTCTAAAGTCATCTCTAAAGAAAGTAGCATCTAAATAACCTAGATCTATCTTTTTATTGGTTATCTCCTCTAGCTTCTGATGAATCAACTCTGCCAAATAAATACCACGAGGCTGCATACCAAGAATGGACGTATTCGAAAAATCACCATGATTTTCAATAAGTTGTTGACAAAGTCTATTGACTGTTATGCTGAGGAGGTTGGAGTCGAGTATTAGTTTCTTTTGCATTGTCAAAGCGATACAAATATATAATTATCTCATTTGTAAATCACTTTATTGATAAAAAACACCTCTCTTCCTACAGGAATATTATCAATACCAGAATTTTTCACTTGTCGGGTGCCATAAACATAGAACACATTATTATACCATGATTCCAACCCTATGAGTTGTGTACTACCTTCTTTGACTACATCATCTTCATTTTTCAAGGCAACTGGAATCAGTTCTTTACCTTCTATAACCTGATCTTCACTGATAATTTTTGATCTTATAAAATCTTCAAAAACATATAATAATGCAATCTTATTATCGCTAATGCTGGCATGTACATATTGCTCAAGACTTTGAGACAAAACATCATTTATCTCGAAACTATTATCCCACTGCAACTTTCCATTTTTATCAAATCCTAAGACTACAGCATGAGTATACTTGTAGCCCTCAAAGAC
This sequence comes from uncultured Roseivirgaceae bacterium, assembly GCA_964351175.1. Lineage (GTDB taxonomy): Bacteria > Bacteroidota > Bacteroidia > Cytophagales > Cyclobacteriaceae > Fulvivirga. The sequence continues at coordinate 3,436 of CAYGNU010000121.1, forward strand.
TCTTGAACTCTGAATAATGCCATTATTGGTCGAGTAAACAATTTTTCCTGCACCATAATAATTACCACTGACATTTTTGTATTTAGGATAGAACGCCTCTCCCAAAAGTATATATTCATCCCCTTGCGGTATAAGATCATGCACCAGCAATCTATAATTAAATCGAAGTTTTTTCTGTTTAATCTTTCGTCTTTCTATTCTTTCTAAGACACGTTTCTCTCGCTTTGCGCGCATGTAATTGAAGAAATTCTTCAGATCAGCATAGTTGTAGTAAGAGATGTTTTGCTCCTGCCCATTTTCAATATCTGCCATGAACACCCCTCTGGAATAATCATTAGAAACACTTCTTCCATAAACACCTGCTATTATTTTACGACCACCTTTCAAGGCAGTAGAACGGCCAAAAAGCAACTCTTTTTTAGGTTCAGGTTTTAGGTCTGTTTTTTTAACAAGAAGCCCCTCATAACTGTAGGTATATAAAAATAAGGTGGTTTGCTTTAAGATATTCCGCCCCGTCATGAGGATATCGAAAGTGGCATTGCTATTGGTATTAATTTGCGCAAGTTCGGAGCGGTCTTCAAATAATCCAGGAAGTACTATGGGTATCCCTTCCTGAAGGTTATAGAGGATAACAATCGGCCTAAAATTATAATACCCGGCTACTACAGCTGAGTTATTATGAATCTTGAAATCAAAATAAATAAATGGAATGTAATTTCTGATCACAAAACTCTCTGCTTGGCCTGTTTGCTGATCAAAAGAAATGAGCTCCAAATTTCTATTCTTGACATCATTTTTCCTGAACAGGAAATACAATTTGCCGTCTTTGTAGTACTTGTCTAAAAGTTCCTGATTTTGAGGTACTATGTAAGTTCTATTCCATTGGACATTGAAAGTAGTGTCGAGCTTAAAAACTTGCCATGAGTATTCTTTTTTCAAAGCTTCAAATACAGTGTTTACTAAGAAAAGTCCATTGCTCTGCGCTGAAATAACCTCAAAATTCGTCCCTTCAGACTCCACCTCAAAGCGCTCGGGTTGGGTTATCTGCCCGTTGGCAAAATATCCAAACACTGCAAGTAAAACCGTAAATACGGACTTACTTAAAAACAACTTTGTTGATAAAAAGGACATTCCTATTTCTGCTTTCAGTCTCTACTTTATTTTCTACTTTATGATAACCCCAAACAATAAAATTATTATCATACCAATACTCACTTCGACCAGATCCATCATAGGTATGGTTGATTTTATCATATTCATTGGGCAGTTTAAGTGCTTCCTTATTAACCTCAACAATAGAATCTTGTTGGATAGTTTGGTACTTTATTTCATCTTCTGCTTTGTAAAGCATATTAATTAAATCACCTTTTTGAGTTAAATGTACAACCTGTTCTAAAGAGTTTGTTTCAACATCCTCAATTTTCATGCTATTGTCCCAAACGATCTCCCCTTTCTTGTCTATCTCAACTACTATAGATTCTAAATACTCAAAATGATCTGCGTCTTCAACATTCTGTAATCTACTAGGTTGTTTTCCATAGCTTTGAGATGCCCTATTCCTATTTCTTATACTGTTACGATCATCAAAGCCAAGACCGTTGTAAAACGTAGCTGCATTTTGCTCTATAAACTCGGGATCATAGATTTCTGCAGCTAGCAGATAGCCATTTTTTGATTTTTTTACTTCATGCAAAAGAAGTTTTGAAGTATAATTTAATTCCTTCCCTCTTACTGATCTACGCTTAAACCGTGCCCTTATTCGTGCTGCGCGTTTCGGTTTCATGTAATCAAAATAGTGCTCCAGATCAGCGAAACTGTGATATTTTATAATATTTTCCTGACCCTTGGGCTTGACAATGGCCAAATAAATGCCTGCGGCATAATATGATCTACGAAAAGAATAAGTACCCGCAATCGCAAAGTTACCATCTATAAATCCACTGGATTTGGCACTTAACACAAAGTGTTTTTCATCCGATTCTACTTCTCGTTCAAACAATAGCTCACCATCATCGCTATACGTCCTTAACTTAATGTAATTGGCCTTATAGTCCTTTTCTAATGTGACTGAATTAAAAGTGCCATTTTCATTACTTCTTAAATCGACAATGGTACTTCTATCTTTAAAAAAACCTGGCACAACCTCAAAGCTTTCCGCTCCCATGGCATAAGTCACTAATGTTGGACTGTAATTAACATAGCCCGCCAATATCATTCTGTCTGAAAGCATGACCATATGACTCAAGCTTAAAGCTATCTCATTTCCGATATCATATCGTATAACCTCACCATCATCAATAGAAATGGTAATGAGATGATAATCATTCTTCTCCATATCACCTCTTCTAAACAGAAAGTAGATGGTTGAATTTTTAAGGTCGTACCCCTTGAAGTTATACCTTGTATCTATTGAAAGTTCAATATTCCATTTTTCTACAAGTGTCGTATCAAGGGCCACCACCTGCCATTTGTCGCCTTTCTTGTAATCATCAGTATCTCTGAAGATAACAACCCCCTTCTTACCAGCAGGAAGAACAGTGAAAAAGTCATCTGTGTTTTTCTTTTCTAACTCATAGATATGCGTCTGTTTCACCTGACTAAAGGCCACAGTGGCAAAAAAGCAGTAATAAAGAAAAATACAGTATCTCATTTTTATTGACTCATACCAAGTATTATATCAAACTCTTCACTCTTGACAGGCTGTACAGATAGTCTTGAATTCTTTACAAGCACCATCTCAGATAGTCTTTCATCAGCTTTGACCATGGCTAATGTTACAGGAGTTTTTAACTCCTCCACAGGCGCTATATCTACAGCTACCCATCTGTCATCATCAGTACTTGGGTCTTGATAAAATTCCTTCACTATTTTAGCAATACCTACCACGCACTTCTCATTCACACTGTGGTAGTATAATGCCAAATCACCTACTTTCATGGCCTTCATATTATTTCTAGCCTGATAGTTTCTTACGCCATCCCAAAATGTTTTTTTGTCTTTAACTAGATCAGCCCATGCATAAGTGTTAGGCTCAGATTTCATTAACCAATAGTTCATTTGCAAATACGTTTTTTTCTGATTCGTGAATTCCTTTTTATTAAATTTACATAAAATCAATATTAACAATTGATCGTCAGTAATTGATAAACAATCATCTGCAAAATTGTGTTTTT
>CAYGNU010000121.1:6618-9745 GCA_964351175.1 uncultured Roseivirgaceae bacterium
TTGTCAGGGTTATCCTGACAAAAATTTCCCTGGAAAAGAAATTTTTCGTCATTACGTTAAAGAGTACTTTCTTTATAATTGAAAGTATTCTGCCACATAAATCTGGATAAAATCAATATTAACAATTGATATGCAGTTATAGGTTAACAATCATCTGCAAAATTGTTTTTATTTGGGAGAATCGCTTCCCCCAAATAAGGGGACAGCACCATTTAATTGATTAGTTACAAACTAAGATTTACAATTTGGATAATAAAACGATCGTAAAACTCATAAAGAAGACAGTAGCCCTCATGGAGCTACATGATGAAAATGAGTTTAAAATAAAAAGTTATAATAGCGCTCTTTTCCAATTAGAGAGGTTTGATGGTTCTTTAGCCAATCAGACAAAGGCCGAATTGGAAAATATTAATGGCGTAGGAAAGAGTATAGCATCTGCCATTGATGAAATAAATGCCTCTGGAATGCTCACCATTCACGAAGAATTGGAAAGCAAAACGCCAGAGGGAATTTTAGAGATCATGGAGTTGAAAGGTCTTGGGGCTAAAAAAATCAAACTGCTGTGGCAGCAACTGGATATAACTTCTATTGACCAGCTTTTAGAGCTTTCAGAAAACGGAGAGCTCTCTAAACTTAAAGGCTTTGGTGCTAAAACCGCTGAAAATATTAAAAATGCCATCCTCTTAAGAAAGGAGAATGAAGGGAAATTGCTTTTTGCACAAGCTGAGCCTATCTGCCAATATTTCACAGATACCATTAAAGCCATAGATAGCAATATTTTAGTATCTCCAACTGGATCTTTTAGGAGAAAAATGGAGATTATTGAAGAACTCACGTTTTTGTTAGGAAGTGACGATTTTGAACTCCTTAGCAGTGTTGTCTCCAAAATAGAAGGCTTAATAATTGATGATAAAAAGTCTAGTCCTTTTGCCATTAGGGCAACTTTCGAAAAGGCAGATATCACATTTTTATTCTGCGGAACAGAAGATTTTCAAAAGCAGCTTTTTCTAACTACCGGCTCACCAGAACATTTGGCTCAAGAAGTGAAAGATGGAAAATCTCTGAAATCGTTGGTTGGTTTCAAAAAAATAAAGGACGAGAAGGAGGCCTATGAATTGGCTGACCTACCTTATATAGCGCCCGAACTCAGGGAAGCAGCTACCAACTTAGAAAAAATTAAGTCTTTTGGGCTTCCTGATCTTATTGAGATGGAAGACTTAAAAGGTATACTACATAACCATTCTACTTACAGTGACGGACAGCATACACTGGAAGAAATGGCTAAAGAATGTCAAAGGTTAGGTTATGAATACTTAGGCATAACAGATCATAGTAAATCATCTTTTTACTATGCCAATGGTCTGTATGAAAACAGAGTAGCCGATCAGCAAAAGGAAATTAATGAATTAAATTCTCAAATGACACCCTTTAAGATATTTAAAGGCATAGAGTGTGACATTTTACCTGATGGAAGTTTGGATTATAGCAATGACGTGTTGGCAAGCTTCGACTTTATTGTTTCCTCGATCCACTCTGCCATGAATATGGATAAAATTAAATCAACGGAAAGAGTCTTAAAGGCTGTTGAAAATCCATTCACTACCATTCTTGGCCACATGACGGGCAGGCTACTTTTGAAAAGACCTGGGTACCCTGTTGATCATGCCGTAATTATAGAGGCCTGTGCTAAGCATAATGTAGCTATAGAAATTAATGCCAACCCATGGAGGTTGGACATTGACTGGCGATGGGTTAATTATGCCATCGAGAAAGGTGTAATGTTGAGTATTAATCCTGATGCCCATAAAATAGAAGGCTATGCCGATATGTACTACGGATTACAAGTAGGAAGGAAAGGCGGACTCACCAGGGAAAACAATTTGAATAGTTTATCGCTTATAGAAATAGATGAGTTTTTTACCAAAAGAAAAGCTAAGGCATTAAGTCTAATCAGTTAATATGAGTCCAAAAAAAATATTAGTCATTCGCTTTTCTTCTATAGGTGATATAGTGCTAACCACACCGGTGGTTCGAAACCTTAAAACTCAACTAACTGATTGTGAGTTACATTACCTCACTAAGTCATCGTTCCGATCGATTATTGATAATAATCCATATATAGACAAAGCCCATTATCTAGAAGAAAGTCTAAATGAAATAATTTCAGCTCTTAAAAAAGAGAATTTTGATCTTGTTATTGACCTCCATAACAACCTTAGAACTCGAACTATTAAAGCTCGATTAGGGGTTAAAAGCAAGACTTTCAAAAAACTCAACTGGGAAAAGTGGCTTAAGGTTAACTTAAAAATTGATAAGCTTCCCAACAGGCATATTGTAGATAGGTACATGGATACCGTAACTGACCTTGGTATTAAGATGGATACTTTAGGTTTGGATTATTTCATCCCTGAAGCCGATGAAGTTCCCAAGGATTGGCTACCTGATACTCACAGACAAGAGTATGTAGCTTATGCTATAGGTGCGCAGCACGGAACCAAGCGATTACCATTAAAACGGATGATTGAACTGTGCGACAAAATCAATAAGCCAATAGTTTTATTGGGAGGACCTGATGATGCAGAAACTGCAGAAGAAATTGAAAGGTTCTTTGAAAAAACCACTAAGTCCGAGCCTCTGGAAGAAGGGCTAACTGAGCTCAATAAAAAAACGATAATCTATAATGCCTGCGGCAAGTACAACCTCAACCAATCTGCCTCATTAGTAAAACAAGCCACATATGTATTCAGCCATGATACAGGATTAATGCATATTGCAGCAGCCTTCAAAAAGCAGATTTTTAGCATCTGGGGAAATACCATACCTGCTTTTGGTATGTATCCCTATCGCACCAAATTCACGATACTTGAAAATAACAAAATAGATTGTCGTCCGTGCTCAAAGATTGGTTATGACAAGTGCCCAAAAGGCCACTTTAAATGTATGAACAACATAATATTTGATTTCTATCTTCCGTAGCTTGGGATCTACGTTTTAGAGTATCAATATAAAGTAAAATAATTGTTAAGTTTTATTATTCCACAACCCACCTTTTTAAGAATTACTACGTCATAGAAAAGAGCTGATTTAAACAATAGACATCAGTATAATTCTTTATGTCTAATACTAG
>CAYGNU010000122.1:0-3530 GCA_964351175.1 uncultured Roseivirgaceae bacterium
CAATCCTGATTTATGGGGTAGGGCAGTTTTTTTGGTTCACCCCAAGTGCCATCAGCTTTTCTTTCTGATTGGTAAATAGAGTAACAAGATTGATTTAGTTTTTTTAAGTCTTTATCCTGTGGGCCTTCAATATTTTCTCTAACAAAATATAGGTTCTCTCCATCTGCCGATATTGAAGGAAATGCCTCATAACCATCGGTATTGATGGGTGCGCCAATACTTTGTGGTATACTCCAGCCTGTCTTTTCTCTTGTTGAATAATATATTTCCGAGCTTCCTCCAAAGCCAATATTTGCAAAGAAATAAAGGGTATTTCCATCAAAACTAATACTTGGTCCACCAATCAAGTCTGTAGAATCACCATAGTTATTTACATTATCAATAGGAGTAGGTATTTCCCAATCCCCATTTACCAATTTAGATTCGAAAAGCTTAAAACTACCACCTTTATTAGCCTCAAAGATCATGGTCTTTCCATCTGCGGAGATGGAAGGCGCATATTCAACAGCCTGAGGGTCACTCAAATTAGGGATAATCTTTTTAGACGAATTTTCGTCTACGACAGACTGATCCTGACCATAGGATGAAATGAATAATAAACTAAATAGAATTGATCCGATTAATAATTTCAAATACATTGTATTATAAACTCCTCAATTTATTCTGTGCCTAAAATTATAAATGCTCCCCAATGAAAGGGATCGGCATACTCTGCTTTTAATTCACGTTGTGCCAGTTTAAATGATTCAAACTTATCTTTACCTGAAAGCCAGTTTCGATAAAAATTAATCATCAATTGCTGTGTCGTATTATCATCAACTTGCCATAAACTCATGATTACTGATTTAGCACCTGCCACCATAAAAGACCTTTGAAGGCCATATACACCTTCTCCATTTCTGACTTCTCCTATTCCAGTTTCGCATGCCGAAAGGACAACAAGCTCGGTATTGTCAAGATTTAAGTTCATAGCTTCATAAGCGGTAAGTACACCATCCTCTTCGTCAAAAGAATTACTTACACTTGATGATTTAGCAGATCCGGCTAGCAATAGTCCTGATCTAAACAGGGGATTTTTTTCGGCATTATTAAATCCGTTATCATAATTTTTATTCTGCTCAAACTCTACATCGCTTTTAAAGAAGCCATGTGTAGCTATGTGCAATAGTTTGGGTGGGCTAATGGCTTTAATCTGCTTCTCATTGGCATCTTCCCTTAAATAAAGGTTAGTCGACCATTGCTCTTCTGCAAGAAGTGCATTCAGTTTATTCACCTCTACTTTTGTTCCGGGTAGGTCAGGAATTTTATCGCTAAAACCAAACTCACTTGCTCTGGTTCTTGAAGCACTGATATCTTGAACATCGGCAAGACTCAAATTGAAATCAGGATTTCCAAAGACTTCAGCTGTGTTATTTCCTCCTGCTGTTTGAATATTTGTCTGAACAATCTCTCTGGTATTACTGATATTCCTGACATTGTACTTATCAATCACATATTTTTCAATTTGGGTGTTCCATAAGGTATTGATATTAATTTTATTAAAAATGCCATCTGTGGAGGCATATACTTGTTGGATGTCATCTAACTTATCATCAATAGGCTTCCAGAATTCCTTGAATGACTCTTCATCTCCAACAGTAAATTTGATAGCATTTCTGTAATAATTGAAAAATCTTTTTTCTAAGCGTTTACCATCCTTTAAGACTACCATTTCAGGAGCGAATGTTGATGTTTTTTTAACAATTAGTGCAACGTACATAGCTGAATCAGAAATGTATCGTTTTTTTATTCGTATAATCTCTAAAGCTGCTTCATTCTCCTTTAGTACTTTTTGAACGTCCCTCCAGGTATAACTTTTCTTTTCTACATCATTAGCAAAAAGTTCTGATCGCTGCGAAAGCGATTTTTCAAGGCTATTAATTTCATTAGATAAATCAGTAATATTAATATTTTGTTCAGCTAACTGCTCTTCAGAGTAAGAAAGAAATTTAGAAAGCTTTTCCTTTGACTCGGTCCATGTTATATATTGGTTGATTAGATCTGTATTTCCACTGTCAAATATTCTGTTTCTAACCTTGTTAGATGAATGAAGTAATAATGCTTTTGTACTCAGTTGAAGATTATAAAGTTCTCCAATAATTGGCTCAGAGTTTGGTAATCCACTCAATGCATATTCTACACAGAAATCTTGATAAGACTCTAGAATCGGTTTAATCTTGGCGTAAAATGCCCCCTTTTCATTTTCACTTAGAGAAGGAAAAAAATCTTGAATCTGTTGTAAGTAGTTTACTATTACTTGATCATAGTAGCCTTTAGCTTCTTTGTATTGTCTAAGTGCATGGTATAGACCAGCTAATCCATACAATGAATATGCATAATCTGGATGATTAACACCCAATATGGATTTCCGTATTCCAAGACACTCGATAAAGTTTTTTTCAGCTTCATCAAATCTGCTTAACTGCTGGTTTAGAACTGCTAAATTATATAAAGTACTAGCGTAGGCCGGATGCTGTGTCCCATATACATTCTTATCAATAGATAATGCCTTTTCATAAAGGCTTCTGGCTTGTTCCGTTTGGTCCATATCCTTGTATATTGAAGCGAGATTATGGAGTGTTATGGCATAACGTGGATGATTTTCACCATAAATATTTTTATCAATGGTAAGTGCTTTATCTAGTAGATTTAGCGCTTTTTGATCCTGACCTTTTAGCTTGTAAAGAGTAGCAAGATTCTCTAGAGTAGTTGCATATTCTGGGTGCTGATCACCATATCGCTTCTCATAGATATCAGATGCTTCAATAAAAAGAGGTTCTGCTTTTTCATAATTACCCATTGTCTGAAAAAGAAGGGCAGAGTTGTTCAAGGCGTTAGCATATTCAGGGTGATCAGTGCCAAAAATGTCTTTTTTAAGTTTAGTAGCCTCAGTAAACAGTGGTTCAGCTTCCTGATATTTACCTTTGAATTGTTTAATTCTACCTAAATTCTGGATAGCGTTTGCATATAGAGGGTGACTCTCACCTAAGTTGGATTTTCGAATTGCGATGCATTCATTAATTAGCTCTTCAGCCTTAGAGTATTCACCCAACTGAGTTAGTGTCAAAGCAAGGTTTTCAATAACACCTGCATATTCTTTACTGGTTTTTCCCGCCTCTTGTACTATTATTATCTCCGCCTCTTCAAGGTATTTTGAAGCGGATATGAAGTCGGCCTGATTTTGTTTTATTGTGCCTAGGTTATTCAGTACAGTAGCATAAGACATTGAATTGTTTTGCCCATTTTTATCAAGAATATTAAGCTCCTTGTAAAAGTATTCTTCAGACTTCCGGTAATTTCCTGTTTCCTGATAGTGAATAGCAAGTGCACCTAAAATATTTAGGTATAAACCACTGCTGATATTGTTTTTTTCCAGCAGTGTCAAAGCATCGTTGTAGTGCTTATATGAATTATTCCAGTCACCTTTTTGGTCTTCAAATTCTGCCAGAATGTAAAGGTATTTTGCACTTAACTGTTCATCTGAACTAAAT
>CAYGNU010000122.1:3540-9629 GCA_964351175.1 uncultured Roseivirgaceae bacterium
TCAGAGGTTCTACTTCTGTTAACTGACTAAGTAATATTCTAGCTTGACTTAAATCAAGTAGAGTCTCAAAGTAATTTTTGCTGTTAGTAGATTTGTCAATTGCAGCCAAAGCTTCAGTAAGGAGTTTCTCAGCACTTGCAACGTCTCCTTGCTGAATTAATAACATAGCTTCATTCGCTTTAGCAGAAGACTGCATCTCAGTATTTCCACTTTCGCCAATCATTGATAATAATTCTGTTGCCCTATTGGTATCTCCAAGCTTTTCGAAATTAACCGCCCGAAGGTTAATCATATTATAGTAAGACTGACTATCTTCTTGTTTGATTAGTCGGTAAAGGTTATCTGCCTCTAGGTAGGCTGCTTCGGCTTCTTGATATTTTCCAGATTTATGAAGGCACAGGCCTTTGTTAGTATTTATGAGTGCAAGATCGCTTTCTACACCATCACCTAATTGTTCGTAGATATCTTTTAGATCAAGCAGATAATTAAAAGCAATATCATATTGAGCTTTATCAATTAAAATATTTGAATAATTGAAAACGGCATTAATGTAATCCATTGTCAACCCTTCAGACAAATCATAGTCTTTGATAGTCCTATCATAGATTTCAAAAGCTTTATCAGTATTCTTTATGATGTAACTGCTCGCAGCAATTTTCCATTGACACTCAATTAGCGTTGCATTGTTACTTTCATAAAATTGTTGGAAGATGCTTAGAGCATTTTCAAAAGTCTGCAGTGCTTCAGTAGGTTTATCAAGTATTTCTAGAAATGATCCTTTGTTGTATAATGCTACCGCATACTCAAGGTTGCCAACATTACCAGTTTGTTCTCTTACATTAAGTTCTTTTTGACTGTACTCTAATCCGTTTTCATATTCACCAGCTTCAAAGCTAAAGTTGGAAAGCATTCTAAGTATGCTTTCGTAGTTTGAATTGAAAGTTCCATCCTGACTTTGGTAATTTTTCAGGCAAGTTTTGGCTTGAGAAAGAGCATACTCTAAATTATCATTATTATATTCTTGCTGTGCATTAGAGTATAATGTACGCCAATCCTGTGCGTGGCTAAGTGAATAGGTTAGGAGTAAAACAAAAGCTGTAAAAAAAGACCTCATACGAAGATTTTAAACAACAAATATATGGATAGTTTATGTTCTTTGCGTCAAATAATTGTAAATAAGCAAGATTGAAAAGCATTGATAATAAGCCTTTCGTAACCAAATTCGAATACCCTTTTTGGGTATTCGAAGGTTTTTTTTGATGAATTAGGAATAGGATAATCTATTTAGTCAACAGATGGTTTAAGCATCAACCTATCTTTAGTTTGTTGTTCTATTGCCATCGGGTCCATTAACATTTTGCGCCAATTCCCTTGTGTATACATTTCTACCTGATCTTTATAGTGGGGACTTAACGGATTGCCACTTTGTCCTGCAGGAATAATACTCAATGAATTCTCAATATCAGCAAAATTGATAATCCTTCGCGATGAAGGACCAGAAGTAATATTATAAATGCCAGTGTCGTTTCGTTTAAATGCCAGCTTATTCAATACAGCATCGCTAGCATCCATTTCATAAGTACCAACATTGAGATAAGGTCTCAATGCAGCAACTTTACCCATCGCGTGTGGCAGTTCGAAGGTATGTACCTTTCCCCATTTCCAGTTTTCAATGTCTCCGAGCTGGGCTGTTAGTTCGTCAAGAGTAATCTCAAAGGCCCTATTAAACACTTGTTTTCTTGATTCAACAGCAGTAGTTGAAGGGTCGTCCCACCATTTAGAGCTATCATTATGCATCAATCTGTCAAAAGTCCTTTTCATCAAGTGAGTATTGACAAAACCTACAAACAATCCTGAATCTAATTTATTCTCTATGGCAAGGCGCATAGAATGGAACAGAATCTTTTGGTAGATGACCGGTGCGGTTTCATCCACTTTATGACTTCCTGTCCAATTGGAAAGAATATCTTTTGCTTTTACTTCAAGATCACTTTCAGCATCAATCTGCTCTACAAAAGTCTTTGTGATTTTTACGGCTACATCTGATTGGCCGTCCAATAGCATCATTTTATAATCATCAATGGAAAGTTTCTCTTTTGATTCTAATAAGTCCACTAGTCTTTGAGCACGGTCTTCACCTGCATAATATCCAGGGTATAGTCCTCCTTTAATGCTATCCGTCTGATTGTTTGTGCTATAGACATAATTCCATGGCGGGTTTTCTGATTGTGGGTTTTCCTCAAAAGGGAGCCACTCAGTAGGCTCATCATTGCTAGTTGTGCCATCCAAAATTAGGTTTCTGTTAACATGATCAGCAGTAAGATGGAGTTTGGCTGATGCCCACCACGCAATATTTCCCTCCTTGTCACCATACATCACATTTAGACCTGGAGCCTTTATTTTTGAAGCTCCTGATCTGGCTCCATTTATATCTGTACTGTGATTTAGCTCATAGAGCGCAGTCATTGATTCCATTTCTAGTTGTGTATAAACCCACCACATTGTGATAGGATTATCGTCTGGCAAAGCACCTATTACATCATTCATTACAGCGCCATGACTGGTTTCTTTAATCGTCAATTCTACAGAATATTCACCTTTAATGTTTACAGTTTCTTGTCTTGTTTTGTACGTTACCCAATTGTCATTATATAGGTATTGATTTTCATTATCGGGATTCGTTTTTTCCTGATAAAAATCAATATCATCATTTTCAAACATGGTTAAACCAATAGCGTAGTTTTTATTGTGGAGTAACAAAGCAAAAGGAATTAATGCTGCATGATATCCATACCTTTCAAATGTTGGAGTTTTTATGTGTGCTTCATACCATACGCCAGGTTGGCTAAATCCCATATGGGGATCGTTAGCAAAAAGAACACCTCCAGTTGTAGATTTTTCAGGGCTGACTACCCAACTGTTACTGCCTAACCATGCTGGAGCTGGAAGGCTATTCATTACCGAATTAATTTTGGCTGAAAGGCTGTCTAATATCTCTGTTCTTGGGTAATTTTTGATCATCTCAGTTTGGCCTGTTGGTACAATGTCCAAATCATGCAGATATTCTTTGCCAAGATTTTTATAGATCTGAGTAACAATAGGATCACTCTTTTGCGCTTCAGCAAAACTGAAAGCAATATACCCCATCACATTATAGATGTCTTCAATGGTGTAATGCTCTTTCTCAAGGCCTAGAAGCAGAAACTCAATAGGGGTGGGGCCATTATCAATAAATTGGTTGATACCATTAATGTAGGCTTTAACCGAAGATTTTAGCTCTTCATTAGGTATTTTGTCAAAATTGGCCGCTTCTTTTTGAGCTACTCTATGAATGCCAATAGTCTTGAACAACTTATCAGTCTCAACCAAATCTTTACCAAACATTTCTGACAATCTGCCTGGTGCGATTCTTCGCATAAGTTCCATTTGCCAGAGCCTATCTTGAGCATGTACATAACCTAACGCCCTGTAAGCATCTTCCACATTACTTGCCTCAATGTGAGGAATGCCAAAGTTGTCATATTTAACTTCAACAACTTCTGTTAAATTATTGAGTTCAAATTCACCTGAATATGACGGTTTTAAAGTTTGGAGATAGATGTAAGCACCAACTACTGCAATGAGTATCAATGCCAACAAGCCAATAGCAATACGTTTAATTCCTTTCATTTTCATTGATTAAAATGGATGATTTGATATTGAAAATTTCCGAATACCAGTTCAGTAAATTTAATGCATTTATAATTATAGTTGCTGCAGTATAGTTGTAAGACCTTCATTAAAGGTATGAGGGTGATACTTTAATACTTCTTTTGCTTTATCAATAATAAACCCTGTTTTAGGAGGCCGTTTTGCAGGTTGAGTAAACTTGGAGCCATCGGTTTTACTGATCAATGTTTTATCCAATTTAAAGAATTCTGCAGTTTTAATAGCTATATCATATGGGGTCATTAACTCTTCGCCACTAATATGATAAATTCCGAAGGCTGATTTTTCAGCAATCAGATAACAGCCCATAGCAAGATCTTCTGCAAGTGTTGGTGTTCTCCATTGATCGTTCACCACATCGATAGCTTTGCCAGATTCTAAACTATTTTTTACCCAAAGCACAATATTTGAACGACTCATATCATGCGCCACTCCATAAACTAAGACCGTGCGAGCAATACTCCATTTAATGTTACTTTCAACTAATAACTTTTCGGCTGCTAACTTGCTTTCTCCATAGTAGCTGATAGGGTTAGGCTCATCCTTCTCATTTAGAGGTCCATGACTTCCATCAAAAATAAAATCTGTAGAAAGATGAAGAAGGTGAGTGTTATTTTTTTTACAAGCTTCTACTAAATATTTAACTGCATTGACATTTAAATCCCAGCAGGCTTCTTTTTCAGATTCACACTGGTCAACATTAGTCATGGCGGCAGTATTAATCACAACATCTGGCTTATGTTTTTCAATTACGCTTTGGACCTCTTGCTGATTAAGAATATCCAAAGACTCATATTGATAAATACCTTTGTTAGGAAGTCTGTTAACACCTCTTGAAGTAGCAATTACATCAACTCCTTTATTACATAATAGAGTAACTAGTTTCTGACCTAAAAGGCCATTACTACCTGTTATTAATATTCTCACTGTTCTTCAGGAGGGTATTCGTAACCGTAAAGCTTGGTGATTTTCTTTTTGGGTAATTCCTCTACAGACATAGTTAGCATTATATCATCAACAGGTCTATCAGCTCTATCTGTTTTTTGATCAGCAATTTTATCTATCACTTCAAGTCCATCTATCACTTTTCCGAATACAGTATATTCATCATCTAAATGAGGAGCACCACCTACAGTAGTATAGGCCTGCACCCTTTTGGGATCTACATCTTTAGTCACCTTCACTTGCATTTCTTTTTCCACCATATCTTTCAAAGAAATAAGTTTCTTACCATAAGCTTCTGGTCCCTCGGTTCGGTAGATATTCATTAATACATTTCTTAATGAATCAAAGCGAGGTTGCTGCAACATTTGCTGACAGGCTCTTCCTAATAATTGCATATCTACAACAACTTCATCCTCGGTCCAGACTTTACCCTGCACAATATAAAATTGACTTCCACTTGATTCTTTCTCTGGGTTTACCTGATCTCCTTGTCTAGCAGCTGATAAGGCACCTTTTTCATGAAAATATTGCTTATTGAACTCTGCGGGAATTGTGTAACCAGGACCTCCGTTACCGAGTCTTGCTCCTGGTGCTATTCCTTTAGAATTTGGATCACCACTCTGGATCATAAAATCTTTTATCACTCTATGGAAAAGTGTGGAGTCAAAATATCCTTCATTGGCAAGTTTTATAAAATTATCTTTATGTTTCGGTGTTTCATCGTATAATATGGCGTGCATATCGCCATATTCTGTTTTAATGGTAACCAAATAATCTTTATCAGTTGCACAAGAGAATAGTGCGCTAAATAGTAGAACGATTGCTATTTTCTTCATTGTTAATTGATTCATTTTCTTACTTTTCTAACTCAGTTCTTATTTCTTTCAATATTTTATCACCACCAGCTTCTAAAACTTCAACAGCCAAATCATGACCAAGTAATTCTGCATTATCTTTATTTCCACTTCTTGACTTTCTTATAATTGATTGTCCATCCAGACTAACAATTCCCCCTTCAAAAGTAATTTCATCATTTTTTAAAGTAGCAAGACCAAATACAGGAATACTGCAACCTCCCTGAAGTTTGCGCAAAAATGCTCTTTCACAAAGAAGTCTATATTCAGTAGGCCCATGGTTTAGAGCACTTTTAATAGCCATCTTTTTATCTGTATCCAGATTGGTACAACATTCTATAGCAACACTACCTTGTCCAACAGCCGGAGTGAATTGATTTATGGGTAATTCATGTCGGATCAAATCACTGTATCCCATTCTGAACATTCCTGCATAAGCAAGCATCAATGCATCACAAGCACCGTCTTTCATTTTACCAATTCTGGTTTGGAGATTGCCTCTCACAGGAACAGTTTTAATATGAGGGTATAAGTGTTTCAGCATAGCAACCCTTCTGGTAGAAGAAGTGCCAAATACTAAGA
>CAYGNU010000123.1:0-9601 GCA_964351175.1 uncultured Roseivirgaceae bacterium
ATGAAATAATAATCATATAATTAGATATAAGCGTTGTGAAAAATTCGAAAATTTTATACTTGGGTTTAATATTTATAATACTCATAAATGGGTGTGGGGATGAGATAAGTCCTTCAAGTCCGGATGATAATTTAATAAAAAACCCGACTGGTTTTACCTATTATGCTCAAAACTCTTATACAGATAAGGAGAAAGTGAACTTAGTAAGTAATGGAGATATTGTAAATTTAATAGCGGTAGAGGGCGGTCAATCAGATGTGATACCTGACTTGACAAGGTTTTCTGCTGACTACACCAGTTCTGTTTGGTATTATACTGCCGAAAATACTTCAGCCAGATATTTTGATTATGGCAATAATGAACAATTTATTGAGATTCATAATGGTTTGCCCATATCTTTTTATTCAGGTAACACTCAGCTAGATATTGGAGATTCCAATTTTGACATAATCTATTGTGGTAGAGCGTGGTTTGGTTCGTTCTATGAGGCTGTTTTTGGGTTTGGCACATTTAGTTTTAAGGTTTTTCCTGAAGAGTTTCAAGTGCTGGATAATTACGGAAATTATACTCAACTTACTGGAACAGAGAATGGAGGTCTAAAATTGGGTGAAAATTTTATACTGCGGTTTAAAAAATGGTCTAAAAGTGAAGGTGGTAAGTACGAAATATACAGAAATGACAGTTTGATATATACTGCCGTAGACCCTGAAACAACTAACTTAATTGACTTTACGATAGGGACTAATTCTCATGCTTTTGCCAATCATTTTAGAGCTGTATTTGTAAAATATGATGGTTTTTTTAGTGATGATGAAAATAGCAACATTGTTGATTCTTCAAATGAATTATGGCCCATTGGTGCTATTCCGGAATATCCATATCTTGATGATGCTTATTACATTCCTTTTTTTAAATTCAACTCATCTACCAAAGTTTGGGATTTCGGGAATGGAAATTTCACTGGTGGTAATGGTGTTGAAGGCAATCATACTTATCAGTGGTATTATTGGAATCCTGAAGTACCTGGTAAACAGGATCCCCTTGATAACCATCTGCCACTGCAGGGGGCTACCTCGAAGTCTTTAAATAGGAATGACTATGCCGGTTCTGGTCAACCATTTAATGGGCATGAGGGAGATGCTTTCAATAAAATATTTAGGGTTACAATCCCTCATGATAGTGATGGAAACCTAGGAGTACCTATTTGCAGCCAAGTCATTGCTGATAACATACAGTGATTATTTATTTCCATATAATTGTCATTTAAAGTTGAATGTGACAATTTACTTATCAATTTTTTCTTAAAATAAGAAGATTATGCAACGGATTAAAAACCTTGATCCCCTAAGGGGATTTTTGGCTTTATGCGTTATAATATATCATATCCCTGCAATTTCGGATACCGTTGGATTACCTAGTTTTGATGACCTACCTATATTTAATCGTGGAGATAATGCAGTTTTTGTCTTTTTTACATTAAGTGGTTACCTTATTATTGGGTTGTTATATGATGAGAAGATAAATAATAATTCAATAAATATTAAACAGTTTTATATTAGAAGAATTTTAAGATTGTACCCTGTTTATTATTTAGTGCTTATTTTTGGATTTCTCTATTATCACTTAGTGTTGCCAGCATTAAATATTTCTTTTGAAATCAACTATAATTTACTTGAAGGTATAGCTTGGAACGTGTTTTTTTTACCAAATGTTTTCAAGGGTCTCTATAATCCTGGAGGGATTCTCATAATATTGTGGTCTATTGGAATAGAAGAGCAATTCTATTTATTTATAGCACCTTTGCTTAGTGCTTTACCTTTTAATAAGTATTTTAAAATACTTTTGCTTTTCACCATTATTTATTTCATAATATTTCATATACCTTATTTTTCATTTTTTAAAAAGTTTGGATTTCTTTACTTTTTCATGTCCGCAGGTGGAGCAATTGCGATTTTGAGTAAAATTGGATACCAAGTACATTTTAATTCATTTATTTTAAGGCTTCTTACATATATTACGTTTATTCTTCATTTCTTCACAGACCTGTTTGAGTTTGATAGGGACA
Source organism: uncultured Roseivirgaceae bacterium (assembly GCA_964351175.1). Lineage (GTDB taxonomy): Bacteria > Bacteroidota > Bacteroidia > Cytophagales > Cyclobacteriaceae > Fulvivirga. The sequence goes on from CAYGNU010000123.1 coordinate 2,066, forward strand.
TGTTTAACTTATTATTTGAGGTTGTTTTATATAGCCTGCTAATCGTTAATTTGGTAAATGACGATAGAGTAGTCATTAAATCTTACTTCTTCAATTATCTTGGAAAGGTATCATATGGCATTTATATGTATCACATGATTGTTGTAAACGTTGTGTTGTTTGTTTTTTTGAAAATTGAATACATCAATAATCTTCCTAATTGGATTACAATATTACTCATTAATGTTTTTTGTCTGTTAGGTACGATAATGATTGCACATTTCTCATACCAATATTTTGAATCTTATTTTATACAACTTAAAAGTAAGTTCAGAAGGACTAATATGGATAGTAAAGTAACACGAATTGATCCTTGGTAGTTGGTTCCCATTTTTATGGTTTATTACTGCTTCGAATTTTTTATTGTTGACGCGGAAAAAAAAGGTGGTGAATAATTAGCTTATGGCGTAGTCTAGTCTATTGATGATAGTTCGTTTCTACATCAAGGTCTAAATAGGTGGTATTAAATTCCTCTAAACTACTTCTTAAGTTGGCAGAGTTTTCTTTTCCAACAGAATAAAAGCTTACACTATCTGATCCACACACAACATTGTTTTTTATTCGCCAAGTTCCAACTTTATGAAAATTGTTTGGTACGCCTCCTGTAAACCAAGAATCATATATAATTGCTATGACTGGATCCTTTTCTTCGATAATAGTTAATATTTCTTCAGATTGTAATACGGTATTTAGTTCAATTTTATTTTTACGCCTAATTTTTTGAATATCATTATTACCTAATCCATATAAATCAATTAAGTGTATATCTGTGTAATAGGCTATGGCTCCAATATCATTTGCAACAATTACGGAATTGTTATAGTATTTATTAAGAAATTTCGCCATTTGAATTTGTTGCTCATAGATATTGTTTGAGGCATTAAACATATAAAAAGATTCATAAAAGGATTTTGTTGAAAATAAAGTGAATCCTAGTAACATCATTAGTAATAAAAATCTTTTTACTTCACTAAATAACTGACTATTAATATAGTGTATGAATGAAACCAATGTAATAACACTTAAAATTTTAATATATGCATCATACCTATATAGCCAACCAAAGCTTGCAAAGGCCGAGTGTTCTAGAATCGTACAGACGATAACTATTTGAAGCCAATTTCTTCTGATAAATTCATTGAAATTTAAATTATTTTTAAACTCAGTTAACAGTATCAATAAATTACTAAGGATAACAAAAACTAAATATTTATTGTGCCAAAAAGATGAGAGTACTTTTTTAATTAGAATTAATAAGCTTAAAGATGTATTGCCTTTAAGTAAAAGGGAATTTGGAAAAAAATCAGCACCGTTATAAATAGAAAATATACCAAATAAAGTTACTGGAATTATTGCAGCAAGCCAGATGTGGATGGCGCCATAATACTCCTTTGTTAGAATAAGTATCATTCCCAATGGAGCAATAAGAAAGAGGCTTTCATATCTACAAGAAACTAACAAGAATGTGGATATTAGTAAATGAGGAAATGAAGACCGTATCTTTTTAATAAAGTAATTATTGAAAAAATATATGATGCAAAGAGTTGAAACAATTTGAAACATGTGTTCCATACCTGAAAGAACTTGTATGTGTATTATAGGTATTACAACTATAAATACTATTCCAATAGAGTAGGTAATTAAATTATATCCTTTAAATAACTTATGGATTAAAATAAAAAATGGAATAATTAGGATTGAATTTACTAATAGTGGATAGTAATCAAATACTCCAAATACTCTAATTAAAATTGACAAAAGAAGTGTGAATAGTGGGGATGATGAAGTCGAAGAAAACTCATATTTTGTTATTCCCCATGTATCATATAAAGCCAAATTTTTAGCAACAGCTAGGTGGATATAAGTATCATCCAGTGGGAAGGTGTAAAATCCTACTTCATTTATATTATGGAGGATATAAAAAACTATAATAATAAAAAGTGCAATAAAATTTAATACTAAAATATTTCTTTTCATTTGATTAGTCAGGTCTTAAATCTTCCAGATCAATTATTAATTGGTTCTACTTTAATGACTTTTTGAGGGACAATTATCAGATATCTAAGCAAGTTTTTGTCACAGAACTTCGAGCTGATGTTTACAATGGATTTAAAATTTATTCCATGTTATTTATAAAATAAATAAACTGCAAAACTGAACATATTCAATAAAACGGAATAGATAATTAAATTCTTCAATAATCTTTCCGAAATATAGCTACTCCCCGAAGCTATTAGTAAAAATAATATTGGAAAAAAATCGAGTGTGAATCGGCTTGTATTTAATTGAGGATAGCCATTATTGTGATATAGCAAATGGATACTCAAAATGATAAATATGATAACCCAATAGATGTATTTTAGTGGTTTTTCCGTGTGAGCTCGTAGTGAGATAATTATGAATGGACTCGCAATTGTCAAGGAAGTCCCAAAAACGTCTATACCCTGTAATTGGAGCATATCATTTCCGCCAAAAATAAGATTATGACCTTTAATAAAGGTAACATAAAAATTAAATGGAATATAGTGTAAGCTAAAGACGCCATATTCATTTACTCGCTCTGCTAAGATGCCTATGTACTTTATATATTCATAACCAGTGGATAATGGGTTGCTAAACCGCATAAAGTTGTACACTAAATATAGAGTGATGAAAAGCCCTAATGATACAGTCAATAACAATAATGATTTCCAAAAATATTTACCACTATTTTTTTTGCCCGATATTAGCGTGAATAAAGCTAATATCCCACAAAAAACAGTGGTCTGTCTGGATAGAAACGCCATTCCTAAAAATATTCCAATAAGCCACCACCTTTTTTTTGTTAAAAGTTCATTTAAAAAAAGTAGTATAGCTGTTGTTGATATAATTTGTGCAAATCCATAATGATAGTTGCTTGTAGTTAGTACAAACCAATACGGAGTAGCAAAAAAGAAGGCAATCAATAGCCAAAATCTTGTAGCATTTTTAAGTTCAAAAGTCCTTAAAATAGAGCTTATTAGGAATATATTTAAGCAGGATAGTAAAATTGCAATGACTGATGAAGGCACATAACTAGAACCAAAAATTGCAACATATGGAATTAGCAAAATGGAAGGAAAAGGAGGGTATGGTAGGTAGTGTTCGCCATTATATTCAATCATGTCCATATAGGAGTAGCCTTCTATTTCTGGGAGTGCTGTTTTGCCTTCAATAAATGATTGAGCCAACAAAACATATGCGTTCGATTGTCCATCATCTTTATAAATGGCAGGGATATTTATAACTATAAACAATAAGACCAGGGGGATTATTAATTTGTTATAGCTGGAATTATTATTATAATTATTAAATACCATCTTTATAAATTAATACAGGATTCATGTAAATATAAAAAACACTAAACCTGATTTCTATTGATTTAGAATTATTTTAGTTTAATCTTAAATATATTGAAAAGTATGACCTAATCATAAGCGCATAATTTATTTATCAAAAGCTATTCATTAAATGATTAAAACTTGTTGTTTTTATATTCTTACCTGTCAATTGATTTTGACTGTATTTGATTCTTGGTCACAAAGTAAGCCTTTGATCAAGGACTTCATGGGGATTAATGGCCATAGTTATTTATTTAAACCTGAATTGTATGCAAAAACATCTCAATTGGCTAGGGCTTATCATCCTTATTATTGGGATGTTAAAGATGACTTATGCAATACTTTGAGCTTACCATTTACTATTGAAAAAGTTAAAGATGATGAGGTTTTAAACTGGAGTAGTATTTATTGTGATTGGCAAAACTATGGTTATGACATTGACTTAAGCATTATGCTTGATGCATTAAATAATCACAATTTAGACGATGATGAAAGTTGTATATACACTTATGCCGATGAAATCATGCTTCACCTTGGTGAGATTGTAAACTCAATTGAAATAGGTAATGAAGTTCCAAATCTTACTAATGATGAATATTTAAAGGTTTTTGATGTAATGGCTTGTGCAATTAAGAACAGAAATCCTCATATGCCTGTTGTAACTGCTGCTGTATCTACAAAACCAGATCAATATGAAAAGTCCATTGATTTGTTTCAGACTAGGGAGGAAATGTATGATGTTATAAATGCACATACATATTCATTCAAAGAAGGGTACCCAACGTGGGAGAGATCTTACCCTGAAGATAACAAAACTGAATATCTCAACAAGGTAGATGATTTAATAAGTTGGAGAAATAGATATGCTCCAAACAAGCATATTTGGATAACTGAATTTGGATATGATGCTCCTTCTAAGGAAGCTATAAGAGATAACAAGAGAGAAAAGAACATGGAACGGTGGATTCCTTCTACTGAATTGGAACAAGCACAATGGTTAGTTAGATCTTTTTTGATTTTTTCAGCGAAAGATGTTCAGAGAGCATACTTATACTTTTTTAATGATCAAGATAGACTCTCTCTACATGAATCATCTGGAATTACTAGAAATTATAAACCCAAACCAGCTTTTTATGCTGTTTCACAGTTATATAATTCACTAGGAGACTATCAATTTGAAAAAATTGTAAAAAAGAAGTATGAAGATATATATATATATCAATACATTAGTAAAGTTCAAGATGATGATTTAATGTGTCGTGATCGTGTATGGGTAGCTTGGCGTCCAACAAAAAATGGAAATTTGAAATCATTCAGTACCAAAAGCCCATTTGGGAGACCAGACAAGATTGAACAAATGATGACAACTAGTAAGCTACAAAGTGTCGCTTGGGAATGGGAACCAGAAACTGAGAAAATCACAGTAGAGATTAGCGGCTCCCCAATATATATTTACTTTAATCCATAGCTACTTATTCTATGTGCATCACCCATGAGTCTTTAAATAAGAGTTGATCCAATTTTCTGAATTTATCACGGTTTTGATTAGCTTCTGTCTGATTTAAACTATAGTATACGTATACATAGTTTAGCCCTTTTATCTTGTGATAAGCAACTTTGGATGAATGATTAGAAGCACTTAATTGTTGTTGATAATCCCGAGCATTGTTCGCGCTATTAAATACACCAACAATAACATAATAGCCCGCCAAAATCCCACTATCATTCACCTTTTCAGGTTCTTTTTCTTCAACCTTTTTAGGATCTTCTTTTATCATAGGTTGCAGCTCTTGTTCCGCATCTTTTTCAGTGGTATTTTGTTCCTTAACAACTATTTGTGTCGGGATAGGAGGGGCTTCTTCTTTTATCGGAATGATATTTACAGTTTGAGTTTCTTTTTCATAGACTTCTGTTTTTTGAGATTGTGGCACCTCTTTTTCTTCAATAATTTCTTCATCTTTAGCCACCGTCTGAATATATTCAGTGTTAACTTTTTGTCGGTATCGATCTACTTTTTTCTTGCCAAATTTAATCGCTAGTAAAAATTCATGAGAATTGTTTCCGAAACTCTGAACTTCATTTGACCTAAACTCATATGAATACCCAAGTGAGAAGGACTCGTTAATACTAAAACCAAGATACATTGACCCTCCGATGTCATAGGTGTAACTGCCGCCTAGCCATAATAAGTCCTTATAATAAAATGTTCCATAACCTTGAATTTGATCATCCAAAACATTGGAGTATCTGTAAACAGCCATGGGTTCAAAGAACATTTCAGGACCTAGATCAAAACGGTAGGATAGGGAAGATAATGTGTTACTTAAAGGATTAACATTAACATCTTGAAAGTCTTTGTTACTAATAGCCTCTCTGTCAAAGAGGGAAACCAGGGATAATCCTAACGTAATTTTTTTTATTACTAGGTTCATACCGGCTTGTCCTTCAAGATTAAAACTTTTACTCAATGCATTCGACAATGCTGGGTCATTAAAATCAGCTATCTTATTTATATCAATGCTGGTTCGGCTTGTACCTACAGAAATACCAAGGCTTAAAGAACTATTATAACCAATTGATGCAGTATAAGCCATAGACCCCATAGCTGTTACTGTTGATAAAAGGCCACGTTCAAAATTATTTAAGCTCAACCCTGTGGCGATGTTATTGTTTAATGGAAGCTGTAAGGCCATGTGCATATATTCAGGAGCACCGTCAGTATTAACCCATTGTTGTCTATATATAAAATCTATTTCAGACTGTTGCTTCTCACTAAGAAATGAAGGATTAAAAAGATATTTGTACTTAAAATAATGATTGTAAATCGGTCGGTCCTGCCCTACAACATTAATCGACAATAAGACAAGAATTATAACAATGGCAATACCTCTCATTTGATTAATGTTATGCTTCCACTGAATTTACTGTCAGAACATTTCAACGTGTAATAATAAACGCCTTCAGGCAGTTGATGGCCTTTAAATGTTGCATCCCAATTATTTTCGTAGGGCTTGGCTTTAAACAGCTCTATACCATTAATGTCAAAAATATTTAACTCACAGCCGGCATACTGATCTATGTCTGAACTTAATACCCATAAATCATTTATTCCATCGCCATTGGGTGAAAAATAACTCTTATACGATGTTGATGTCGGGTTTTCGGGAGTTCCAATTACTGTTACCTGTACATCGTCAGAGGTTTCTAAACCATACGTATCAGCTACTGTATATTCAAAAGTATATTCTCCTATCTTTAGATTTATTAGCAGTAAGGAATCCTTACCTATTTCTACAGTTTCTGTTGAATTTCCAAAAATCTGAGTCCATTTTGAACTTGCTACTAAAAGGTCATCTGTACCTATTCCAATCAGCAATACAGAATCCATTGGAAGATCCACTACCACGTCATCACCTGCAAAGGCAGTTGGTACTTCATTGCCTTCTGGAGATTCTGTTGGATCCGCATCAACCCTCACTGTAACTATATCAGAACTTGATTGGCCTTCATTATCAGTAGCTATTAATGCAAAAGAATAGACTCCAATGGTTAGATTAGCGAGACTCAAAATAGCTGTATTCATGCCCGAGATGGTTATGTCACTACTTCCAGATTGCTGCTCCCAAAGGTATGCCTCAATTGTTCCATCAGTGTCTGAAGCACTACCTGTAAGTTCTAGGCTATCGGTAGGTAGATTGATGAACTTGTCTTGCCCGGCATCTACTATTGGCGGAAAATTGATTGACTCTGGTAAAACAATGAGCCTCATGTCATCAGAATCATTGGCATCATCATTATCAATTACAGTGAGTCTAAACATATAAGTTCCATCAATAAGATTTGTCACCTCTAGTGAGGCATCGGTCGGATTAATAAGTGTGCAAGAAGGACCGCTTATTTTTTCCCACATATATCCTTCAATGGTTCCGTCACTGTCTGAACCTGATCCTAAAATAACAACTTGAGTCTGGGGGAAGTCAATGGTTAGATCTGGGCCTGCATTGGCAATTGGTTGCGAGTTTGTTCCAGTGGGTAAAACAGTTACTTCCATATCGTCTGAGTTAATATTTCCGTCATTATCTGTGACAGTAAGCCGAAAAACATAAATCCCTTCAATAAGATTGGATACTAATAAATT
>CAYGNU010000124.1:0-9600 GCA_964351175.1 uncultured Roseivirgaceae bacterium
ATGACGACTAGTCTTAAAAACTCCTTGGACAATAAGGAAATCAAACTCATGACACAGGCTCCCAGCACCTTTCTTACACCAATTTCTTTAGTACGTTGTGCGATGGTAAAGGTAGATAAACCTACTAACCCGAGGACAGCTATGATAATAGAGAGTAAGGTAAACAACACCACAACTGATGAGAAAACTTGCTCTGTTTGGTATTGATAATTGTACTTATCATCAAGGAAATAGTAATCAAATGCCGCATCAGGAAAAGATTCATTCCAAAGTTTTTCAACCTGATTTATAGCCCTTTTAGAATCTTGAGTATTCAATTTCAAGGAAATGAAATCACCCCAAGGCGTGTATCTAAAAACCATGGGTATAAAAACTTCCTTGGGAGAACGTTGGTGGTAATTATCTATAACACCAATTACCTCTTCTTTGTAATCACCACCATAAGTTATGAATTTACCAATTGCCGCCTCGGGACTTTCAAATCCCAAGGTTTCTGTAGCTTTCTTATTAATGATAATCCGAGTTCGATCTTCTTCATTTTCAAGAAAATTCCTACCAGCTATTAACTTAATGTCCATGGCATCAATAAAATCTTCATTAAAGTGAGTGATGTAATAATTATAGCTACCCGAATTTTCATCAGCTCCTTCCCTTTTTAAAGAGTTTGTAGTAGCCAGATCACCTAGTTCTGCACCTGGCATGGCATCTGAATGAGCTACTTTATCAACCATGCTAAAACTCTTTATCTGATTTGATAACGACTTAGAAGCAATAGTATACATGGAATCAGACAACGCAACTTGAGGTCTTCGAATAACCAGTGTGTTATCAAGATTAATTCCTAAATCCTTATTTTGAAGGTATTGAATTTGAAAATAAACAGTTATGGATACTCCGATTAGCACCACTGTGCTTAGAAACTGAAATACGACTAGACCCTTTCTTAATATATATCCACTAGAAGAATTTGCAAATTTTCCTTTGAGCACTTCAGCCGGTTTGAATGCAGAAAGTATTAAAGATGGATATATACCTGATAATAATGTTCCAATAATGATTATGCCAGCAAACAATAAAAGGATGAATGAATCACTGAACAAATTCTGTGGCAAGACTTGACCCGTTAAGCTGGCAAAAGCAGGAATTGATATTTGTACGGCTGTAAAAGCCAACACGCAAGCTATGATATTGACCATTAACGACTCGATCATAAATTGTCGCATCAATTGATTTCTAGATGAACCCACTACCTTTCTCACCCCGACTTCTTTTGCTCTGTTAATTGCTCTGGAAGTGCTTAAATTCACATAATTGATCCAAGCAAGTATTATGATAAACACAGCTATGAGTATCATGAAATTCACAGTTTGTGCATTTCCATTTACTTCTGGTTCAAAAGACTTGTTGGAATAAAGATGAATGGTTTCTATACTTTCAGATATTATAATTTCACCTTCAATATGCTTGTTATCTAATGAATAAGCTTCCAACTTTTTATTGAAGGCTTCAACATCAGTATCCGGCTCCATCAGTAGATAGGTATACTCATTATTACCTCCCCAAATATTATCGCTGTACCATCTCCAGTAAATGGGTAAAGTAGCATGAGAAATAAGAATATCAAATTTGAGATGTGTTTGCTGTGGAGAATCTTCCATGACTGCAACAATTTCTAATGGTTCTTTAGTGTTAGAAAGTTGAAAAGTCTCGCCAACAATATCTAACCTTCCAAAATATTTCATGGCTAGACTTCTTGAAAATGTAGCTTTATAAGGCTCACTGAAAGCATCCTTCGGGTTACCATTTATAATTGGATATGAGAATATATCGAAAACAGAGGGGTCAGCACAATATATCTTATCCTCATAAAAGGTGAGATCATTAGCCTTGATGGTATGCGAATCCATACCTGCCAAACGCACATAATCCTTGACTTCTGGCATCTTTTCTTTGAATTCCTGGCCTAGCAGTTGATAGGTTTCGACATCATTGATAATAAACTCATTACCATTGTACAAATTCAAGGAGAGCCTGAATATGTTTTCAGCGTTTTCATGAATACGCTCATAGCTGCGCTCATGACGAACATAGAATGTCAAAAGTACTGTTGCCGCAATACCAATCGCTAAGCCTATGATATTGATGAAGGAAAAAATCCTGTTCTTAAGAAGACTTCGAATAGCTATTTTGAAATAATTCCTAATCATGAGTGTGTTATTTTGAGTATTGTCTAATACTGATTTGCTTTTCAAGACCAAAATAGATGCCATTTTTATAACTATCTATGCATCAATTAATTATAATTAATTGATTTATATTTTAATTGCAAAACGTATCATTATGATACAATATATTTGTGTCATAATGATACAAGATGTACTTTCAAATGGATAAATAATCGTTTATCAAAAGATATGAAAAAAGGGCATATAGTTATAGTAGATGATGATGAAGATGTATTGATCACTGCTAAAATGATCCTTAGAAATCATTTTGTATCTGTCCATACCCTGAACTCGCCCAAAACTTTAGAATCTTTCATCAAGTCCAATGAAATTGATATTATCATTCTGGATATGAATTTCCAAACTGGAGCAACTACAGGCAATGAAGGTCTTTTCTGGTTAAGAAAAATAAGGGAGTTTGATGAACATATCCATGTGATTATGAATACTGCCTATGGTGATATTCAATTGGCCGTGGAGTGCATGAAGGAAGGAGCTATTGACTTTTTGGTGAAACCTTGGGAGAAAGAAAAATTGCTTACTACAGCTATTAATGTTAGGTCTATTAAGGAATCTAAGAAGCAGATTGATCATCTGGACAACACCAGAAGGACCTTAGAATCGGATATTCAAAAGCAAATGGGTGACTTGATTGGTAACTCCAAAGCAATGAATAGGGTCTTTGAGACGATCAAGAAAGTAGCCTCCACAGATGCCAATGTGCTAATCATGGGTGAAAATGGAACCGGTAAAGAGTTGGTGGCTAGGGCTATACATCAATTATCAAAAAGGAAAAAGAAGAATTTCATCAAAGTTGATTTAGGATCACTGTCTGAAAGTTTGTTTGAATCGGAATTATTTGGCCATAATAAAGGTGCTTTTACCGATGCTAAAAACGACCGAATGGGCAGAATTGAAATCGCCCATGAAGGAAGTTTGTTTTTAGACGAAATAGGCAATGTTGGTGCCAAGCAGCAAGCCAGCCTCCTTTCCGTACTCCAAAACAGACAAATTACCAGGGTTGGATCAAATAAACCCATTGATGTAGATATAAGATTGATCTGCGCTACCAACAAAGATATTGGCGGCATGGTAGATAGAGAAGAGTTCAGGCAAGACCTTCTTTATAGAATTAATACTGTGGAGCTTGAGCTCCCACCCCTATGCGACCGTGAAGGCGATATTGAAATACTCGCAAAGCACTTCTTAACTGACTATGCGAAAAAGTATGGCAAGGCAATTAGTGAAATATCAAAGGATGCGATGGATAAACTTAGTGGTTATTCATGGCCTGGCAATGTGCGTGAACTTCAGCACAGCATAGAGCGAGCGGTGATCATGTCTGACAGTGAAGTACTCACCTCAGAAGACTTTATATTCAAAGAAAAGAAAAGCACCAGTGTCTCTACATCCACTTCTTTAAAGGTAGAGGACATGGAAAAAGAGGCGATTTTAAAAGCGATTGATCAACACAAAGGCAACCTCACATCAGCCGCTAAGACCTTGGGATTTGGCAGAAGTACACTATATAGGAAAATGAGTAAGTATGGGATTGAGCAGTAAGAAGTTAGATTCATAGGATGACTATATGCTTTATAAAAGATAGTCATCATATGAATAGTACCTAATGGTCTTTGGAATTGTAATCCCAAAGCCTTTCTTTCTTACTACCTCAATAAAATTGGCGGATTTCTAACCATCATCATTCCCGCGCACGCGTGTCGCTGAAGCTTTAGCGTAAGCACAGGCGGGAACCTCAAAACAGCCATCAGCTTTTCAAGGCGCTGATAATTCGTCATGGATATTGTCCAATAGCAGAATGATTCAGATAAAAAATAGAGCTCGGCAAATTTATTCGAAGGATTGAAGTTAGGTTTAACTATATTAACATACTTATGAGTGATATTGCCTTGCTTTTGACAGCTTCTGCTGTGGTGCTCATCACCGTCTTGTTTGTCCATTATATTAGTAGGACCGAAAACAAGACCGTTAAGGTTGTTCTAGACTGGTTTCCGGCTATTCTCTTTGCTTATGTCATCCCGGCAGCTTTCACCCACCTATTCAAACTAGATCTTTCTAATGTATGGCTACATGACCTAAGCAAATCATTGATCATTCCCTTTACCATTTTGACCGTGATGAGTGCACTATCCTTCAACCAACTCAGGATTGTAGGTTTGAAACCGATTGTGGTATTTGGCGTGGGTTCATTGGTCATTGCTACATTACCGGTACTACTGGTCCTTCTATTTGGGATACTAAATCCTGCAAACAATGATATGTTTTTACTCAATGGCTATTGGAAGGGTTTGCCTCCAATTGTTGGCGGCTGGATCGGTGGCAGCACGAGCCAGTTGGTGCTGAAAGAGTTAGCAGAAACACCAGAATCACTATTTCTCTCCATTTTAGTTTTGGATAACATCCTTGTCAATATCTGGACGATTCTTATGTTTCAGTTTATCAAAAGAAGTGACCGTTTGAATAAAGCCTGGGGTATCGATTCGGAATTTCCCATCGCGCCACTTCCTGTGCCATCAGGATTAGCCAGTCCAAAAATGATCAATATCATAACTATCGGCACCATTTTAGGCATTATGGGCTTGACGTATCTTATACCCATGTCGTTTTTGATGAGTGTGGTTATTCTATCCATTTTAGGGCTGATTTTGGGCAACGTTATCAAAATGTGGAATCACAAACTCGTTTTAAAAATGGCTGGGTTTTCCATAGTCTTGATTATGGCCATTTTAGGCTTAAAACTAAATTTCACTAACCTTTCTTTACCTATTAGCCTGGTAATATTGGTCATAATTTGGCTTATGCTTCATTTTGGATTTATGCTATTGACGGCTCGATGGCTAAAAGTCAATATTGCCTGGGTGGCCATTGGGAGTATGGCTAACCTTGGTGGAATTTCAACTGCCCCTGCTGTGACATCTGCTTACAAGCAGGAGTTAATGCCCCATGCCATTGTTTTGGCTATACTCAGCATGGTCACCGGCACAAGTTGGGGCATGCTGACCATTTATTTGTTTGGCTTACTTGGAGGATAAGCCCTTAGCCAGTAACGGTTAACAAAAACCCGAAGGCTTGAGATCTGTTAATTCGATATACCTATTCAATTTTAGTCTCAGAGAACTCTATACCTACTCAGAGTTACTTGCAGAGAACTCTGAGATTAATTAGCTGAATTCTCAGAGTCCCTTTCAGGTGACTCTGATGAGAGTTAATAACAAAAATCAGACTGCTTCGTCAGTTCAAGATTTAATCAAAGTAAAATAGAACTTGTTACTTCCTCGCAGAACGTTTTACTAGCGGAGTGTAACGTAGCAAAGTAATCTTTCAATAATCTTAACAAATACCTAATACCTACTCAGAGTTATTCGCAGAGAACTCTGAGATTAATTGTAAACTCTCAGAGTCCCTTTCAGGTGACTCTGAAGAGGGTTAAGTTTCCGAGTTAGGTGAAAAGCAAATGCCTTATAACATTATTAGACCTATTAATTGTTTTCTAGATAGTCACTCAATTGAATTATCCAATTAGTCTCTGTACCAAACGATACATCGGGTTCAATTCCTTGAGATTCAAATTGGAGGTAATCAGCATGTTTTTTTGAAGTAAGAACCGCTATAAAATTACCGCAAGGCAAGGTGTAATTCCCGTCTTTAATTTCATAGGCAATGGCACCATTTGTTCTTTGACCAAACAGTTGGCAATTATCTAACCGACTTAACTTATGTGCAAACTGTTCTGCATTACTCACGGTTAAATGATTGATTAACACATAAACCTTACCTTCTTTAAGGTATTCTTTGATTACTTTAAATAGAATATCAGAATTTCTGTCACCCCCACCACTGTTATTTCTCAAATCAATAATTAAGTTCTTCTTATTTAAATCTCCTTCTAGCGTCTTATAAAATTTTTCAGCATCTGAAAGAGTCGGATACCATGAGCTAAAACTTCCGATTTTTAAATAAGTTATTTCATCAGAAAGCTCTTTTCGATAATAGGTACTATCTGATGGCATTATTGAAGAATAATTTATTTCTTGTTCCTCTTTTTTAAAGCCCATATAATAAAAGAAACCTTCTCCAACTCTTTCTGTATAAGCAATTAGTCGTTTAGTGGTTAGACTCCCTCCAATACTCAATAAGTAATCATAACCAAATGGTACAAGCGTATAAATAATTTCTCTTGCCTCCCATACATCTGATTCAGAATTCAGGACTATGGCTTTGTAAGTGTCTTCAATCTCGCTTTTGTAAACACCAATAGTCAAATAGTTTTTTCTTGAATAAATTCCTTCTATATCATCTTTGGGTTTAGAACTCAAGACATCCTTCAGGCTGTCCAAATCAATACTTGGTTTAGGATAAGCGTTAAAAAGCTCAGAATTTTTAAACTCGTCAAATTTATCTGGATTTGATTTGACTTCCTCAGTCGCTCCTTTATCGATACCATAAACTTTACTATGATTATCGTTTAAGGAAATCAACAATGTGTTGAGCAAAACTTGACAGTCATAAATTGTGTTTGCCGAACCTATTTTTTTCAAAACTGCTGAATAGGAAGATTCATACGCTTTTTTATTGACCTTATAGGAAGGTGTTTTTCTTATTTTCCCGTCTAAGAATAACAAGTCAGTTTTACAACTACACGCTTCATTTTGAGAATAAACGTTAGTAGTTATGCTACTTATAAATATCAATGATAATATCAATCTTATCTTCATCCTGTATTTTGATATGATTAAGGAGTACACTAGAATAACAAAAACACAACTCTATGAGATATGTTTTCGTTTCCATTTTAATTAGCACCCGCAACTTCCTCGCAGAACGTTTTACGAGCGGAGTGCAACGCAGTAATCTTTTAATTATAAAATACAGACTCCTTCGTCAGTTGTAAATGCAGTATCAATACTATAGTACCCGTTACTTCCTCTCAGAACGTTTTACGCGTAATATCTATTGAGCATCAATTCATTTTCTCTCACCTATCGTCATTCCCACTCAAGTGGAAATCTCAAAACCATTATCAGATTTTAAATCCTGCCCGTACTGAGCGTTACTCTAAGAGTACTCTGAAATTAATGTTGAAATCTCAGAGTCCCTTTCAGGTGACTCTGAAGGGGGTAAATTTTAAAACCTGTCTTTATTCAGAGTTACTCGCAGAGGACTCTGAAATTAATTGGCTGAATTGACAGCATCCATTTTAGATGACGCTGAATAAGGTAAATTAAAGATGTTACTCTATTTCCGTTTCAATAGAGATTGAAAATTCACTATTAGGCTCTATTGTTTTAAAAGTAGGTTTTTGAGTTATATCTAAAGATTCATCTTCTCGATCAGGTAGTCCGAGCCATGGTTCAATGCATACATAATCAGCTAATGGCTTCGCCCATAAGGCCAGATGAGGATAGCCTTTAAATCGAACTACAATTCCTTTTTTATCATCCTTCTTTCGGAGTCTAACCCAATCATAATTGATGTTAGAGAATATTAAAGCATCTTCATTAAATAGAGTATCTGAAAGCGGAAGAACTCCTCCGTTGCTCCTAATTACTCGTTGGTGATCTGACAGCAACCCAGAAGGACCTAAAGTATCTGCCTTCAATGCCAATGGCGTTGGAAATTCAATGACATAGTCCGACAACTTGGTATTTACACTCAATGGACAGGCATAAGCTGTATGTCCACCACAAGCAAATGGCATGGGAACGGAGTCATGATTTTTAACTTTATAGTTCATCTTCAAACGATTCTCCTTAAGTGTATATTCTACGGTAAAGGCAAACTTGAAGGGGTATTGCTTTAGCGTAGCCTCGGAACTAATCAGCGTAAAAGCACACTTAGCATCTCCATGTTGCTCGAAACTTAGTTGATCGTTATGCCGAACAATGCCATGCTTGGGCATAGCATATTCTTTTTCTTTGTACACAACTTTGTTTTCTTTAATTCTACCTATTGCTGGGAACAATACTGGTGAACTGCTTCCCCATATGGTGTCGTCTATTTGCCAAATGTGCTCTTCTCCACTTGTCTTATTTATTAGAGAGCGTATCTCCGCTCCTACAGACTCTATGGTACAAATCAGCTTTTCATTTTCTATAATATGTAACATATTTCTATTTCTTTAAAATGTCATAGGGTCACTCAGTGTTATTCGTAGCACATTTTGAGATTAGTTGTTGAATTATCAGCGTCCTTTCTAGGTAATTCTAAAGAGGTTGAAATGTCCAATACCAAAAGGTCAAACCTTCAACAACAACTCTTTAGAAAAATCTTTAATTATTTCTACTACTGAATCTGATGGACCATTATCCTTAACCCAAGTATGAATATGTCCAAGATAATTCATCCCGAGGTAATCAGCACTTTTTTCAAAGGGAATGAAGAAGCCTTCTGTGTCTTCTTCTTCAGAACCGGAGCTCAAGACAGCCATGTTTTTTCCGCGAAGTTTACGGCCAGTTTCTTTCTCTGTTTTTAAACAATCAGTTATTCTATCGAAAAAAGTTTTCATAATACCGCTCATAGCATACCAGTAAACAGGCGTAGCGAAGATTATTAAATCATAGTTTACAATCTTCTTAATTGTTGGTAGAAAATCGTCATTCTGATGTCTATTTTCATAGTCATACTGATGAATATTACATTCACTTAAATCAATTATATCACATTCGAAATGATTTCTTAAAACTTTAACAACCTTACTGGTATTGCCATCATTCCTTGAACTACCTAGCACTATTATTATTCTCATCCTTTTGGTATAACTACTGTCGATCAAACTATTTTATAATATTAATCGCTTAGTAAGCTACTCTTTATTAAACCTCTCGATAAATGCTGTAAATGCTTGAATAAAGTATTGTCAACAAGTACATCTGGAACCGCTGCTGTTTCAACGTCTTTATGGTCTGTGTTACAGGCTAAAGTGGTTGTTAATATCAACAATAACAGAAGGAGCTTTTTTAAATGGCATTTCATAAGAATAGAATTTTAATCTTTAATAATGTTCTGATTTATCTTACCTCGAACGGTAAGGATAAAGGAGGAATTTAATATAGTTAAGTATTTGTTGGCAGTAGCGCTCTTCTTCAAACTATTTTATTTCTCTTAGTCCATTCATCATAAGATATTACGCCTAATTCTGGTTTTGCTTCACCATCTAAAACAGCAATGAATTCTAAATCATGGCCGTCTGGATCGGCAAAATAAATGGCAATGGCAGGCATCCATGCAAAAACCATAGGTATGTCAGTGCCATCATTTAGAAAGTTATAGGGGTTTAATCCGTGCCCTTTTAAACAATCACTGGCTTGGTTCAAAATAAATTCTTTATCACAACGAAAAGCAAAATGTCGTTTGT
>CAYGNU010000125.1:0-9590 GCA_964351175.1 uncultured Roseivirgaceae bacterium
GATCATGACCAATTCTAATTCTATACAGGATGTATTATTCTTTCCGCAAATGAAGCCTGAGAATAAGCCGAAGGCTGCTTCATCTGCAGATTTTATCAAAATAGGTATTCGAGAAGAACTAATTCCAATAATTCAAAAGCTAGGTTTTACAGAAGTCACTCAACTTAAGGAAGCTAATGCCAATAAGCTTTTTAATGATGTGTGTGGGATGCGTAAGAAAATGAAGCTTGATGTTAAAAATCCTGATTTAGAGGAAGTTATGAATTGGCTACAATAGAATCTAATTAAATCCTAAAAATTTCTATTATTTGAGTGGATAAATAAAAATTTCACAAACTAACATTGAATTATTGATTTTAAAAAAATATTTATATTCTTGCAATGTATAATGGTTTTAAAAAAAAATAATATCAATGAACACAAGAATAGTTATATTTATATTTTTAGTAATATCACAATTTTCATATTCTCAAAGCTCTCAAATTAATCAAAGTGAGGTTAATACTGGAGAACTAATAACCTCATCTGGCGACACACTTTTTGTTGAATACAAATTGAATAAGATTTCTTCCAATGAGGTCTATTATAGAGTAGAAAATAATAAAGGCTCATTCAAAGTTGGTACTCCCAATACTATTGACATAATTTATACTAGACAAAGTACCTATTTCTCAGTAGAAGTCGGGGGTAAAAAACAGTTTGCAAAAAGGTTGATTTCTGGATTGGCAACTCTTTTTATAGTTGAGAGTGACTTGTTAAGAGTTTATTTAATTAGAGATTCTAATGGTGAATACACAATCCTAAATAAGGATAATTATAAGAATAGCATCTCAAAATTATTTGGCAATTGCATAAATGAAGATGAATTAGAGAAATTAAGTTTTTCAACTAAGTCTTTACAGCAGAGTGTTCTCAGATTTAATAGTTGTATGAGCCCAGAAAAATATGAGTTTGTCAAAATTAAATCTGAACCTAAGATTTTTATATTAGCGAATGCTGGTCTTACAACTTATTCAATAAGCAAAACAAACGATGTAGTTTATAACACTTTGGGGGATCTGATGAATGTGGAAGGGAATCTTAGTCTGACCTATGATTTGGGAATAAATGCACAATTTTTGATTAACAAGATCAAATTTAGTCTTGGGTTACATTATAGTCCCCTTAAGTACACAACGGAAAGTGGAAATACAGGAGGTGAGGTTAACCTCAACTTTGTTAGTATTCCTTTTGATGTACTAACTCAAATCAATTCTAAAACCTTTATCGGTTTAGGCGTATCTGTAGGAACAGGTGGCGTGAAAGCGTCCCCTGAGGCTACTGAGGTTAACAGTGATATTAATTCAACCACAATTGATTTTGGAAGTACGGCAGTTTCCATGAATTACGGGTTGGTTGGGGAATATTGGATTTCTCGAAAACTAGCTATTCAAATGAGAGTAATCAAAAATGTTTATAGTGGAACGGGAAGTATTGATCTTACAGGTTTTTCTGGGAATTTTTCTTTAAACTACGTCTTTTCGAAAGATAATTATTAAAAGTTACGTACATGAAGAATGTATTAATTCTCATAACCTTTCTTTTCACCTTTATTTCTCAAGGAGTTTGTCAAAGAGATTTTATTATAAATAAAGGAGATACAATATTTGGCGAAATCAGGTTAAAGGAAGCGACAAGAGCATCAAGACTAACTATTACAACTGAAAAGGGGATAAGGTCTGTTTATACACCAAATGAAGTTCAATATTTTAAGTATCGAGGAACTCCCTATAAAAGGGTAATTGCGCCAACTAGTTTTGAAAACAAATCTTCAATCTCATCAAATGAACAACCAAACATCAGTAAACAGTATTTTGCAAAACAAATAGTAGAAGGAGCAGCTGGGTTACTAATTCTGAAAGAATATGGTGTTCAAGATCGATTTATTTTGGAGTTTAAAGATACACTTATATTTCTGCCACCGAGTAATATATCAAACATTGATAGAATGAGTCCGGGGGGCATTAATCAAATTACTAATGCTCGTTATTTTGCTATTCTTAAGTCATTATTCTGGGAGTGTAAGGCAGTTTTAGAAAAAGTATATGAAGCTAACTACAACGAAAAAAGTTTGAAAGAGCTGGTCGCTGCATATAATAGTACATGTACGTCACAAAAGTTTACTAGTTATGAGGATACGAAAAAGAAAAAGAGGAATATAAATGGATTTTTATTAAGAGCTAGCCTTAATATTTCAAATTTTGATTTTAACAAGGGTGACATTATACCTGCTAATTTGTATGAATTGGGTCAAATAAACTATTCAAATCAATCAAGTTTTAGCTTTGGTGGCGGATATATTTTTATGAGATCTGAAGAGTCTGTGACATCTTTTTTAGCGGAGTTAACATATACTAAAATTAGTTTTGATGAGGAACTTGTAACAAGAACTAATTTGAATAATATAAAAGCTGGGTTTAACTTTAGATTACATCCTTTTTCTATGAAGAGATTTTTCCCAGTAGTTAAAATTGGTGGTTTTGGAATATTGTTCACTGATGCTGAGGATACTTATATTGAGTTAAAAAACCAGAACGTAGGTAATACTTTCGAAGGTGTGCCAGTTTATACTAAAGATGATTATAATTCTCCGATTATTGGGATTAGCTTGGGTTTTGGACTATTTTATTTAACCAATTTAAATCGTGAATTGGGAATAGAGTTTATCTATGACACTTGGGGAACTCAGGTTGTTAAAAATATTTCGAACACCTTTACGAGTTATGGTCTATTATTCACTTACAAGTTTAGAGGTAAGAAATAGTTTATTAAATAAGTATTAATTATCAAAGAAACTTCTATTTCTATCAATCTTAAGATCTTGTAACATACTGGACTTGACGTGAATAGAGAACCCATAACTTTGGTATCTTCCAAACGGTGTCCAGTTAAAATCCATCTGCCAGCAGTGTAAATCACGAGTTACCCCAAACCTAGTCGTGGTCAATTCCTTATTTTCAAAGTCATATCCTGAATTATAAGTTATTTTCCATTTCTCAGTAAGAGAAATATCGCCAGAGAATCTTAGGGTTTGAGTGGTATTGGATTCTTGAAATCCTCGTTTCGTATAGTTTAAACTATAACTTACTCTTAGACTCCAAGGTATATTAAAGTCAACATATGAATCAGGATTATTGATAAGAAAAGCCTTGTCCGCTTCATTTAGATTAGAGTTCTCAATCTTTTTATTGGTAGTGTTTTCCTTGTTCCTCGCTTTAGGGTTGAAGTTGGTACTTAGAGCGATATTGGCCTGCTGAAGTTGCCCTAAACCATTGCCATTGTTCCACGCATATCTATCTATTTGTCTGTCATAGATGGTTTGTCGGCCGTTATCATTCGTAACTATACTATCCAAAATGTAGACATAAGGGTTTATGGTGCTGGTAAAGTTTATTGATAGTTTATTATTGAAAACAGAAGTATTGGCACGTAAACTAATGTTTGATAGTTTAAATTCTTCCGCAATTAAATTATAGCTGCTGCCGACAGAAAAATTCTTCAAAATGGAAACTTTTGTTGCTTTATCGGTAGTATCTTTTTTGGTCTTCACTTTCATTTCAAGGGTATTGCTTACTGAAAACCCTACTGATGCACTTTCTCCCTGTGTTGCACCTCCATATACAAATCCTTGATGTCTTGATTGTAATAATTCTTTTCCTTCTTCTGTCTCCAGTCGCTGAAAATAATCATATTTCTCAGCACTAAAATCTGGCGTATAGCCTAAAGAAATATTGGGATTCATAACATGTCGAATAGCTTGAATTTTACTTCCTTTTTTAAAGAAGTAAGTTCCATAAAGTCTAGTATTTATACTTGTACCAACATTATAGGTAGAAATTCTATTAAATCCATCTAGAGTATCCACAACTATGGCTCTAGTTGGATTTTCAGGATCTAAGTCCCAGATAAGTTTTTCGAAATACCACCTCTCTTCGTAACTAATAGACGGGCTGGCAGTAAAGTGCTTTAACAATTTAAATGAAGTACTTAATGGTATAGAATGCCTAAGTCCTTTTCTTGAATCCCTCAAAAAAGTACTAAAATTATCAACATCGAAAGGGGCTATACTATCAACATTTGGATTTTCTTTTCCAACCCTTCCTAAATTATTTGTGATTTGATTAGTACCGGCCATTGTGTATTTCAAATTCAACTTATCCATCCAACCTACTCCAGAACCTGTTGAACTTTTAAGAGGATATATGTTGCCCATATTAAAAGTAACGGATGGTAGTAGTAAGTCAACATCTCTAGTTCTAACATCTTGATTATGTCTTGCGCTTATGCCTAGTGTAAACGGACTATTGCCAAAAGTTTTTGAATATGAAATATTAGAACTCAACTGTCTTGTAACGTTATCAAATCTAGCATTATTCGGATCGCCATTAATTCCTAAAAAGTTGTTTTGGTTATAAGTTGCAGTTGC
Organism: uncultured Roseivirgaceae bacterium; assembly: GCA_964351175.1. Taxonomy (GTDB): domain Bacteria; phylum Bacteroidota; class Bacteroidia; order Cytophagales; family Cyclobacteriaceae; genus Fulvivirga. The sequence goes on from CAYGNU010000125.1 coordinate 4,466, forward strand.
GGCATTTACATTGGCGCTGAATCTACTATTTCCTCTAGACTCAGGGTTGTGACTCCAAGTTAGTCTAAAATCATTTTGCTTAGATTGATCTTCTATTTTGTCACTTAGCCTGATTTGAGTATAACTAAAGTTGACATTGCCATTGTATGAGTATCTCTTTTTATATGTTGACATGTAGTTTACGCCATGTCCACCTTTAGAATAAAGATCTCCAGTAACCGTAGCTTTAAAATAATCGCTTACATCAAAGAAATAACCTCCACCTCTTAGAAAAAACCCACGCCTGCTTTCTTCACCATAAGAAGGAATTATTACACCTGAAGATGATTCTTTCTTTGATGGAAACATACCAAAGGGTAACCAAAGAGGAGTGGGGACATCATTAATTTCAAGGTTTGCTGGACCTGCTACGACTTTATCATTAGGTATAGCTTTGGTTTTCTTAGCTCTTATTCGGTAGTGTGGATGCTCCAGGTTACAAGTTGTGTAAGAGTTGTCGATACTAAATAATTCGTTTTTGGCATTCTTGTAAACTACATCACTATGTAAAAACCCTTCGCCTTGTTGCGTTATAACTTCCGATATTTTAGCCTTACCTGTCTTGAAATTGTATGTAATGTCTTTGGTTTCATAAACCTCACTTCCATTCTTAAAAATTGGAAACCCTATTTTCCTGCCAAGACTATCTTTCCTGCCATTGGCTGATAGCGTATTTTTAGTATAGTCTATCTCAACATAATCAGCTTCAAGTTCAATGGGCCCATATTTGATTTTTGCATCACCATAAAGCCTAACAATCTTTGTATTTACTGAAAAGTTGATTGAATCTCTGGCAGAGTAATTGATTGTGGTTTCAATGTCGCCTTTTGGTATTTCTCTTGCAGTTGAATCTTGTAAAGTACTATCACCTGCAATATTTAGGGAGTCAATAGGTAATTTAGTAGAATCATTAGATATTCTATTGATAGAAGAGGAATCATTGTCAGCAATTATTCCATCTTTGACACTAATATTATTTTCGGGATTTTGAGCGTAGAGCTGATTTATGAAAAACGTACCTAAAACAAGCAAAAAACCGTACTTGACGTGGAGAATGGACTTCAATTTGTATGGCCTATTTTTCGGTTTTAGAGAAAAATTTACAATTTTGTGTAAAGTTATTGTAATAACTTTGAAGAAGCGAAAGAATGTGAAGAATATTGCCATCATTGCCGTCTTGTTAGCAATTACCTTGCTAAACTCATCTAACTCAATCCGAAAATCAGACTTTGAGGTAAAGACCATTGTCATTGATGCAGGTCATGGAGGTCATGATCCTGGTACTCATGGTGATTTTAGTAAAGAAAAAGACATTGCATTGGATGTAGCAATGATGGTAGGAAAGTATATTAATGAGTACTTGCCAGATGTTGAAATCATTTACACAAGGGATGGTGATAGATTCGTTGAATTAGAGCAAAGAGCAAATATTGCCAATAAAAACAGGGCTGATGTTTTTATGTCTATTCACGTAAATGCAGTTTCCAAAAACACAATCTATGGTACTGAAACTTATGTCATGGGAGCTCATAAAACCGAAGGGAATTTTGAGGTAGCTAAAAGAGAGAATAGTGTGATTTTGTATGAAGATGGCTATGAAGAAAAATATGAAGGGTTTGATCCTAATTCACCAGAATCGCAAATTTTATTTTCACTAAGCCAGAGTGCATACATTGAAAATAGCTTATACTTGGCAAGTAAAATTGAAGAGCAGTTTGGAAAAAGGGCGGGAAGAAAAAGTCGAGGAGTGAAACAAGCAGGATTTTGGGTTTTATGGAGAACATCCATGCCAAGCGTTTTGGTAGAAATAGGCTATCTTACTAATCCAAAAGAAGAAAAAGAATTAAATAGTGAATCTGTACAAGGGAATATTGCTTCAGGGATATTTAGAGCTTTTAGAGATTATAAAAATGAAATTGAATCCTTAAACTAATTCATGTGAAAATATCAAAGGAACTAAAAGTTGGCTTATTCATGGTTTCAGGTATTGCCATTCTTTACTTAGGATTCAATTACTTAAAAGGGCAGGATTTTTTCTCTTCCAATGATAAGTATTATGCCATATATCAGAATGTAAATGGGCTTAATGTTTCCAATCCAATTATGATTAATGGTTTTAGTGTTGGCCGAGTTAGTAAGATAAGTTTACTGCAGAATGATGCTAATAAGGTTTTGGTAGAACTTCATATTAACGGGAGTATAGTTCTGGGAGATTCTGCCATGGCAACTTTAAATAGTGATTTTTTAGGAAATAAGTCCATATCACTTACCACGGGTGACATATTAAAGCCTATAGAAACCGGGGATACATTAATAGCTGTACTAGATAGGGGAATAGCTGACATCCTAGCGGAAAGTGCGCAGCCTGTTGCCACAAACCTTGAAGCAACAATAAAGAAGATTAACACTGTCCTCGATCAACTTGGAGGAACAGGAGGCCGAATAGACAGTATATTAATTGATTTCAAGTCAGCGTCTGCTGAATTAAAACCAACTATTGTAAGTACAAGAAGAAACCTTGATTCTTTAATGAGTAGTTATAACTCTGTAGCTATTGATTTGAAAAGTACAATGCGTAAAATCAACCCTATTTTGAATAATTTTCAATCAATTACCGATTCTTTGAAGGCTGTTGAATTAAATAGAACTGTAAAAAGTGCTAATAAAGCCCTAGAACAATTGACAATTGCAATTGAACATTTCTCAGCGAGTGAAGGAACCTTAGGCAAATTGATTAATGAGGATTCTTTGTATGTCAACCTTAATCATGCCGTAGAAAATCTTGATAAGCTACTTATTCATTTCAATAATAATCCTAAGCATTTTCTTGCCCCTCTCGGAAAAAGCAAGGAAAGGATAGAACGAGATAGGAGAAAGGCAGCTAGAAAAGGCAACTAGTCCAGAGTGAATTGAGGACTATGGTGCTCTACTATCTAATGCTTAATTCAGTTGAATAGTACTATTAATCTCCATCATTAGGTAATATCTTTACGAATACTTACATATTCATTTGAATATATTTAAAATTGTACTATTCAATTTCAATCGATTGAAATTGAAGTAATTAAGTTTTACACCTAAAATAAGTCCATTTCTGAGATGAACATTGAATTCAATAAAAACGAGGATAGTCTAAAGCAATTAATTTACAGACTAAAGGTAAAGGCAGAGAAGACAAAATTAGGTGGTGGAGAAAGTAAGATTTCAAAACAACATGAAAAAGGCAAGCTTACTGCTCGGGAAAGGATTGAATACCTTACTGATGAAAAAAGCGAATTTCTAGAAATCGGATTGTTTGCTGGTGATGGTATGTATCAAGAAGTAGGTGGGTGTCCTTCGGGGGGTGTAGTAACTGGAATTGGTTATGTGCAAGGAAGACAATGTGTGGTTGTAGCTAATGATGCCACTGTAAAGGCAGGAGCTTGGTTTCCTATTACAGCCAAGAAAAATTTAAGAGCACAAGAAGTGGCCATGGAAAACAGGCTGCCGATCATTTATTTGGTTGATAGTGCAGGGGTCTTTTTACCGATGCAGAATGAAATCTTTCCTGATAAAGAGCATTTCGGCAGACAGTTTAGGAATAATGCGAAAATGTCATCGATGGGGATTGTTCAAATTGCCGCTATTATGGGAAGCTGTGTTGCAGGTGGCGCATATCTGCCAATAATGTCTGATGAAGCTATGATTGTGGACAAAACAGGATCGATATTTTTAGCTGGATCGTACTTGGTGAAGGCAGCAGTAGGTGAGACCATAGATAATGAGACTTTAGGTGGAGCTACCACACATTGTGAAATATCGGGTGTGACAGATAATAAGTTTGATAGCGATCAGGATTGTCTTGATTACATCAAATCAATATTTAATAAAATTGGTGATTATGATAAAGCTGGTTTTAATAGAATTGAGCCTTCAATGCCAAAAGACAAACAGGAAGAGCTTTATGGTATAATTCCAGAGGATAGGGTGAAGCCGTATGACACGGTTGATGTTATCAAAAGGCTAGTGGACGACTCAGATTTTGAGCAATACAAAGAGGCCTATGGTCAGACCATCGTTTGTGGTTATGGCCGAATTGATGGGTGGGCAGTGGGTATTGTTGCTAATCAAAGAAAGGTAGTTAAAACTAAAAAGGGAGAAATGCAGATGGGTGGAGTAATCTATTCAGATTCTGCAGATAAAGCAGCAAGATTCATCATGAATTGTAATCAAAGAAAAGTGCCTTTAGTTTTTCTTCAAGATGTAAGCGGATTTATGGTGGGCAGTAAAGCAGAACATGGTGGAATTATTAAGGATGGGGCTAAAATGGTCAATGCTATGGCTAACTCAACTGTACCCAAGTTTACAATTATGATGGGAAATTCTTATGGGGCAGGGAACTATGCCATGTGTGGAAAGGCCTATGATCCCAGACTTATTTATGCATGGCCAACAGCTCAAATAGCAGTGATGAGTGGTGCCTCAGCTGCCAAAACACTACTTCAAATTAAAGTCGCTACTTTAAAAGCTAAAGGTGAAGAAATTACCCCAGAAGCAGAGGAGAAGCTATTAAAAGAAATTACAGATAAATATAATGAGGAACTAAGCCCATATTATGCAGCTTCTAGACTATGGGTAGACGGCATAATTGATCCTCTCGAAACTCGAAAAGTAATATCTATGGGCATAGAAGCTGCGGATCATGCTCCGATTGAAAAATTTAATGTTGGCGTAATCCAGACCTAGATTTAATTGGAAATTAAGAGACAGTGATTTAATTTCAAGAATTGTCGTTATTAAAAATTAGCGTTTGAAAGACAGTGAATTAAAGGCACTTGTATCATTATTAGATGATGAAGACGGTGGCATCATTTCTCATGTAGAAGAAAAAATAAAGTCATTGGGGCAGGAGATTATTCCATTTCTTGAAACGGAATGGGAGAGCAACCTTAATCCTTTGGTTCAAAGTCGGATTGAGGATCTAATTCACGTTTTACAATTTGAGTTGCTTCAAGACAGACTTGTTGACTGGATAGATAATGAACAAGACGAGCTATTAAAAGGTCTTTGGCTCATTGCCACATATCAATATCCTGATCTAGAATAT
>CAYGNU010000126.1:0-2769 GCA_964351175.1 uncultured Roseivirgaceae bacterium
TAATGATATTTTTCTACCCGTGATGACTGGAGTTAGCCAATTCAATATGCAAATTTTTAATCGTTGGGGAGGACTAGTATTTCAGAGTAATGATCCTGACATTGGCTGGGATGGCTATATAAATCGGGAACTGGCAGCATCAGGAGCATATACCTATGTTGTAAAAATTAGATTTAGTGATGGTAATACAGAAGATAAAACAGGGACTGTAAATTTAGTAAGATGAAAAGGTACACTCGGATAGTTTTATTGATTTTTGGTTTAAGTACTTCAAATATAGTTTGTGCTCAAGATCAAACTTTCACCCAGTTTTTTAACGCACCAATGTATCTAAACCCTGGTTTTACTGGATCAGTACTTGAATTTAGAGCAGGCTTAAATACAAGACTTCAATGGCCTTCTTTGGATAATCCATTTATAACAAATGCTTTTTCATTTGACTATAACATTCGTGGACTGAATAGTGGAGTTGGTATTTATTTTTCAAATGATCAACTAGGTGTACTTAGTTCTAATAGCTTTAATTTTTTATACAGCTATAAAATTAATATCAATGAGAAATGGGTGATTGCACCGGGATTACAATACGGATACGTTATCAGAAACTCCAATATAAATAATTATGTATTCGGAAGCGAAATTGTTAATGGTCAAGTTGATATTGATGTCATAGAATCTGGCACAAATCAAGTAGGTTATTTTGATTTTGGCACTGGAGCGGTAGCATTTAATAGAAGATATTGGTTTGGTTTTTCCGTAGCTCATCTCAATAGACCCAATGTTTCTATTCTAGGTGGTGAAGATAGAATTGAAGCAAACTGGTCGATTCACGGAGGTGCACAAATTAAAGTGAATAACTCACTTCGAGAAAAACCAATTAATCCATATTTTAACCCTTCCTTTATTTATAGAAAGCAAGGAAGTTTTGATCAACTAGATTTAGGTTTCCAGTTTTATCTTGACCCTTTAATGTTTGGGGTTTGGTATAGAGGATTAGCGGTTGCTCAAGAAAGAAGTATTCAGGCTAATGGTAGTATCGGTTTATTAACTGGATTAACATTTGACCAATTTGAAGTAGGATACAGTTATGATTTCATTGTGTCAGGTATTGGTACTCAATCAGGAGGAGCTCATGAAATAGCCTTATTCTATCAGTTTAAAGTTATTAATCGACAGAAACAGCTTAAGAAAAGGCAGCGAAAAACGTTTAATTCCGTACCACCTTTCCTTAGAGAAAAGTGGTGGGATGTCAATTAGATTAAATATACTCATGTGCCAAGATCCAATCTCTTTTAAGGGGATTTACTAATTAAATTATAGAGTTAGATCAAAAAAAAAAGCACTCTCTACTAGGTTTAAAAAGCACAGCAGAAATATATTATCTCCTCACGCTAATGATTGGATAGGGAATACAACTACAACATCGCTGCTAATTAACAATAGTACTTTGTTAATGTTGAAAAAAAATTATTTTGAACAAGTTGGTTGAAACTTGGTTATTCTGATTAACTAAAACAATTAACTATGAAAAAACTAAATTATTTATTCGCAATCGGGCTTTTATTCACATTTGCCTGCGGTGGTGGAGAGTCAACTTCTCAAGAAACTGAAACTGAAGAAATGGCAACTGAGGAAATGGTTGTTGAAGAAGAAGTTCCAGCTGAAGAAGCTGCACAAGACATTGTTACTTTAGCAGTAGGAACTGAATCATTGTCTACTCTAGTGGCTGCGGTTAAAGCTGCTGGTCTTGTTGAAACATTACAGGGAGAAGGACCATTTACTGTATTTGCTCCTACAAATGAAGCTTTCGCTGCGTTACCAGAAGGTACACTCGAGAACCTATTGAAGCCTGAAAACAAAGATCAGCTAGTAGCGATCTTAACTTACCATGTGGTATCAGGCAAAGTAATGTCTACTGATCTTTCTGACGGTATGAAGGCAGCAACTGTTAATGGTGCTGAAATTACTATTACTACAGCAGATGGTGCCAAAGTGAATGGCGCTAATGTTGCTATGGCTGATATAGAAGCTTCTAATGGCGTAGTACACGTTATTGACGCTGTAATTTTACCTCCTGCAGAATAAGGAATTTATTATTATAACAGAGAAGCCCCAAGTTGGGGCTTTTTTTATGCCTTCTATTTTGATTTCAATTCTAAATCTTCAAACGAAGTTGAAATCCTGTTGGATGAAATGCTAGATTATCAACTAACGCGAATAGTTTGTTACCATGCTTCTTCTGCACTAGGTAAAAAGCTACATCAAAAACAAAAAGAAAACTTCCTTGAAGGACTAAAGATTGACCAAACCCTTTAAGTTGGTCAGTATTTTTAGTTGTGTTTTTAGCTCTCTCCTGAAGGTAAAATCCACCAGCAATATAGGCTAGATCAAGTCCTGCATTGAAGAGCAAAGTTTTCTCAAGTTTCTGCTGTTCCTTTAAGCTTTGGCTTAAGGTTAGACCATTTGGGTCCGTTTTAAGAGCCGAAAAGTATCCAAAACCAGCAATAACAAGGTTAACACCATTCCAGTAGCCATTCATCTGATGGAAATATTTATCACTCCCCGATGACGAGTTAGCCAATATAGGACTGATCGCAATATTAGCTGCAGCCCAAGAACCTAAAACGAACATCCCCTTTTTGGTAAGGTCTAATCGGTCATTGTTAAAATTATCAATGTTCTGAGCCTTGACTATTTTCAGGCTTGTTAAGATCAGAAGAACTATGCTAAAGCGTTTTATCATATTTCCTTCTAACCGCTGCCAAGAGG
>CAYGNU010000126.1:2779-9569 GCA_964351175.1 uncultured Roseivirgaceae bacterium
CAAGAGGGAATGTTACTGTTCAGGATATAAAGTTAGCAATTGAAGTTATTGATTTAAAAAAACTCATTATATAAAGTGCAATGAAATAACTAAATAGCGGTTACTCTTACCTTATTATTCGAAAAAGCAGCATTACCCGACAGACTATCTAATAGGGTATGATCGGTTAAGTCATTGATACTTACCCCGGCATTTTCCTCAGCATTTTTCATTCTAGTACCTTCTCTATGATGACCCCATCCATGTGGGATACTCACTACCCCTGGCATCATCTCTTCTGAGATTTCTATAGGAAGCTGGACTTCACCAATTGTAGAAGTTACTTTCACTACTTCCTGATTTTTCAATGACCGCTTAGTGGCATCAATGGGATTCATCAATAAGGTGCATCTTACCGGGCCTTTGGTAAGTCTATGTGTATTATGCATCCAAGAGTTGTTACTTCTTAAATGTCTGCGACTAATGATTGCTAGATCATAGCCATTTTTACTTTCCTTAATAAAAGACTGAACACAATCGTCAATGGCATTGATCAGAATACTTGGCGCTAGATTAATATTTTTGTCTTCGGTATGTAAACGTTGTGGCAACTGCGATTTTAAAGCACCCAAATCCAGTCCATTAGGATTTCGTTTCAGTTTACTTAAACTCATTCCATTAAAGATATTACCTGTTTTCAGAAAACCATAAGGACCCGCTTTGAGTGCTAAATCTAACAATCGTCTTGGCGTTTTCCAGTTGAATATTAAGTTTGATATGAAGCCTTTACGCTTTGAAAATCTGTGAGTTAACTCTTTATAAATCTCCCAATCATATTTTGCTCCTGATTGTGGATCGAATAATGCTGGTGAGTATTTTACCGTGTTGCGCACTGCCAATAGATTGAACACTAAATCATAATGATCGGTTTCTAAACCTGTGGCTGGAGGCAAAATAATATTGGCATATTTGGTAGTTTCATTGATATAAATATCAATGGATACCATATACTTGAGTCGTGATAATCCCTCTTCTAACCGCTGACCGTTTGGTGTAGAAAGCACAGGATTGCCTGCGCTGGTTATCATCGCTTTTATCTGCCCCTCTCCAGGAGTTAAAATTTCATCTGCCATGGTTGATACAGGTAGTTCACCTCCAAATTCTGGGAGTCTTGATACCCTTGATTTCCATCGATCAAATTTATGACTGGATTTGCCCAAGGCTTTAACTATATCAACAGCAGGGGTTGTAAACATGGCCCCTCCTGGCTTATCAAAGTTATTGGTGATAATATTGATTACATTGATCAGGTACTGACACAAACTTCCGAACCGTTGAACAGAGACACCAATACGGCCATAACACACGGCCGTTTTAGCGCTAGTAAATCGTTTAGCAAGGCTAATGAGGTCATCTTTAGCAATGCCTGTTTCTTCAGCAACCATATCAAGCGAAAGGCCTTGGACTTTCTCTTTTAGCGCTAATAAGCCCTTTGCATGTTTGATTTGACTTTCTTCAATGAGACCCTCTTTGAAAAGGATGTGAATAAATCCCAATAGAAAGAGAACATCACTTCCTGGTTTAATGAAAAGATGCTGATCTGCTTTTAAGGCTGTTTCTGTCTTTCTAGGATCAATAACGACCATTTCACCACCTCTTTGTTGCAATGCCTTTATCCGTTTGGGCATACCTGCTGCAGTCATTAGGCTTCCGTTTGAAGCCATTGGATTAGCTCCTAAAACAAGAAAGAAATCAGTTCTGTCGATGTCTGGTATAGGAATGAGCAGCTGGTGCCCAAACATAAATTGAGATGCGAAATGATGTGGAAGCTGATCTACTGAGGTAGCTGAGAATTTATTTTTTGTGCGAAGTGTACGTATAAAATCAGGACTAAACAGTGCTGATCCATAATTATGTACAGTAGGATTGCCCTGATAAATACCGATGGCATCCCTCCCATATTTGCCACTAATATGCTTTATATTTTCGGCTATTTCGTCAAAGGCCTGATCCCAACTGATTTCTATCCATTGACCATTCTCTTTCTTCACTGGTTTCTTTAATCGATCAGGGTCATGATAGATGTCTTGTAATGCTATGGCTTTAGGACAGATAAAACCCTTGCTAAACGGATCCTTTTCGTCCCCCTTTATCGATATTACTTCATCGTTCTGATGTTCGATAACAATACCGCACATGGCCTCGCAGAGGTTACAGGTACGAAAATGTGTTTTTACGGTAGACATTCTTTGAATGTATTACATTATTTGAGCATTATCAAAACAATATCCATCTATGTAACAAATGTCGCTCGACATTATGCTTGACCTGTTATGATGATAAATAATAGAGTACCTTCATTGTACACAACTAATTGATTAATGCACACACAATCCATTCTTGGCTTTCAAGATCCAATTAACTCCTGGACGCACCTGTTTGGAGCACTTGCTGTTTGTGTTCTTCTCATTAAATTATTTCGTAAAGGGGCGTTAGGTAGAAAATACCCGGTACCAATAATCATTTTTGGATTTTCATGTATTTTCCTTTTATCAATGAGTGGCGTGTATCACCTTTTACCAAGAGAAACTACATCACGATATATTTTGAGAATATTGGATCATGCAGGTATATTTTTGCTGATTGCAGGAACTCTAATTGCCGTTCATGAATTTTTATTTTCAGGGTTAATGAAATGGGGTGTGATCATTCTAGCTTCTGTGATAGCCGCTGTGGGTATTACTTTTGGAACTATTTATTTTGATGAACTCCCAAGCTATATGACTCATTCCATATATCTTGTATTTGGTTGGCTTGGTTTAGTATCCATTATTGGGATATGGAAGTTAAAGAATACAATATCTATTAAGTACCTACTTTACGGTGGGTTAGCCTATTCGTTTGGAGCAGTTATCGATTTGTTTCAGTATCCTGTTCTAATTTCAGGTTATTTCGGAGCTCATGAGTTATTCCATATTGGTGTGTTAATTGGCGTAACCTATCATTGGTTATTCATTCTCGGTTCCATTAAAAAGATTGATGCTAAAATAGAGAAGGCGATAAATGAATAATGACTTAGCTATTGGTCTTTGAACTTAACAAGATTTTATGATTTGTTATTAGATTCCTATTAAGACTTACTAACAGTCTTAGTTTACCACTACCTTGCCTTCAGTACTTCCTTCATAAAAATGATGGATATCGAACATTTGCTGAGCAGCAATTTTTTGACCTACCTGCCCAGCAATGTATAATCCAAGAGCTAAAACGCCCAATACAGGAATACCCCAAAGGATAGTGGCTTCCTTTCCAAGACTCCACAGACTAAACCCCCAAATGCCAATAAATGTCGCAAGCAAGCCTAAAATGATATATCCAAAGAAAAAGACCGCCCATAGTGATGGATTTGGACCATACAAACCACGGACAATAACTTGTTCTTCCTCCTGTTCAAAAGTAAGGTGTAGTTGTGGTGACCAGAAATGCCTATATGCAGGATGAATACTGATATAGAGATGGTCAGGAAGATGATGAAAACTAAATTGCTCTTCCTTTTCAAGTGAGCCACATATATTTTTTACAAGAGCTTCCTTCTCTGCTGTAATAATGTGTTTAAATCGAGGTCTGATACGTAAGCTTGACATATCTGCAACATACTATTCAATGGATATAATAAACACTAATAAACGGCAGTTTTAGGACTGATTTACATCATAGTTTGTTATTTCTATTTCCTATTCTTTTACCACGAAATTTATAAATCAATTTGGAAATGAGCCTAGTTACAAAAATAATTATCGGCCTAATTGCACTCCATCTAGTGGTAGGTTTTGGCTGGTTGCTAATTAAATTATCACCAAAAAAAAGTGATAAGACAAAAAGTGGGAAGTCAAATTAATACATCTCCAAAGAGCTATTATGGCTTTTATATAATTTCAACAATTACATGGTTATTATAAAGATTAATCATCCTCTAAAAGAACAGCTAAAACTTTTTTTACGGCCTTGTCTAGCATTACGGCCTCACGCTTAGCTTCATCTTGTGATGATTCAGCCATAAGCTGTTTAGTTGCAGCTTCATCATTAGATTTAAGGTTTTGTAAAGGCTGTTCTTCAGGTTTTATCGTTTGAAATGTTCCAATGGCCTGAAGGAAGTTCCAGAAATCAAGCCTTTCTTCACATGAAGCTACCCAAACATTAGGAACTGCGGCTCTATGCAATTCAAAATTCTGATCCTGAAGCCAGATATATGGAATTTTACCATATAGTTTGGTTTCTTCAAGTTCTAAATAGTCGCTTAATGGTACGAGGTGTTCGGTATAAAAAGCTGGTGGAATGATCATTAATTCCTGAGACTTCTGAGCGTATATTGCTTTATAGTCAGCATAAGTGAAAGATACATCAATCATCACTTCCGTATCGTCAGGAGTTTTGGCCTTCAACGTGAACTTTGGCCAATTATTTTCAGGCTGTATATTGTGTGTGAGGTCAAATCTTCCCTCCCATTTATTAGTGTTTCCCGGGCTATAAACTATTTCAGGAAAAAAACGACCCGCATTTTGAGCCCTTGTGATAGTTGTTACCTTATGACTTGTGTCTTCAGTAACCTTAGGGACTGCCAAGTGACAAACTCCGGGCTGCGTAGCTCTAAGGCATTGTGATATTCCACTATAAACTACCGCTGGGTTATCCATACAGTTTTGGAAGGTATACACATTGCGGTGAGCAATAGTCAAAGCCGCAATTTCCTGCCTAAATTGATGCGAAGCATCTTCCCAGTTAATATATGGATTAGGGACAGTAACATATTCCTCATTAATTACTATTATGTTGACCGGTTGATTGGTAGCAACCAGTTGAGAAAATGAGGATAAGTGATTAATTAAATATTCATTTGTTACTACTACTACAATGGGCTGGAGAAGCATAAGCTCTTCAGCTGTAAATCGATGCCAGCTAAAACTTTCAAAATATTCATCATGGATTTCTTCTTTATAAACTCCTTCTGTCTCAAGCTGTGCAATTCGATGGGCTTTAATTAAAGAAGCAAATGATTGAATGTGATCTATGAATAACGATTTGGTATAGTTAAAGATATCATCTTTACGTTCAATAATATTCGTGTTGGCACTAATAGAAACCCTTTGAAGGGCTGTTTTTATGTCTTTAGGTACAATAATGATGGCCTCCTTTTCTTCGTAACTATTTAACCCTTCATGCAGGTTTTTAATAACTTCTTTTAATATCCCTAGCCGCGATTTATTTAGTGAATGACCTGTGCTTTTTGGTATAATGTCCACCATTTTATCAAAAGCAATCAACTCATTTGCAAAATCAAAGGTTTCTTTGAGATGAGTTGATTTGGCAGAACCATTATCAATATTTAGCAAATCGCTAAGTCCGTCAATTAGCGATTTCAATTTGGACTTAAAGGCCACTCTATTCTCTCTCTGGTGTTCATGAAGTAGATGTTTCAGAAAGTGATAAGGAGTATCATTATCAAGCTCAATGTTTGTATCGCCTAATTTATAGGGATATAAGTCTTCTTCCTGATTTAATAAATCTAGTAAAGCTGAAGTAGCTTTAATATTTGATGCTTTAGGCTTTTGTCCTGTACGGTAATAATTTCTAAGCTTTTTCCAGAAATCTTCCATTTCAGCAGGTGATGCCGGTTCAGCTCTATTCCATTTTAGAGAGGTGCCTGAAAGCGCTGTGTTTTCATCTGATTTCATAATGTATACTCTTTTAAATGGCGTATCTATCCATCATTGTGTTAATAGCCTTTATCCGGTCTTCTGATGTAATCCCTAGGTTATGAGCACCATACTCATCGTACCTACTAGCATCTTTATTTTGATAGAATAGGCCTATAGGCGTAGTTTCTTTTACCAATTCTGCTACTTCTCTGGCCTTAACGATATTTGAAGGATCATGCTCGACTACATGACGGAACGATTTAAGCCCTTTTTCATCTAGGTTAATCCCTTCTTCATGATGAAGTAGTGTTATCGCATCTGGATCAGCCAACGTGGGCTCATAACTATCACGCATAAAAATAGGACACCTCTGTACAATTCTTACAAAAGACAAACCTTTGTGATCATATGCCTTTTTGATAGTGGCATACAAGTGAGCTGGCTTCCAATCAACAGTTTGAGCTACAAAGGAAGCGTTTGGTAATCCTAAAGTTGCTTGTATCGGGTTTATTGGAGGCAAAACAGATCCAGCAGGGTGAGTGTTAGTTTTAGTGCCTAATGGACTGGTAGGTGAAGTTTGCTTTTTAGTTAACCCGTAAATGGAATTATCAAATAGTAAAACAACAAGATTCATATTATACCTTATAGCATGCACCCAATGGCCAGCGCCAATCGAGCAACAATCACCATCTCCTGTTATTACAAATACATTTAAGTCAGGCCTTCTAAATTTCACACCACAAGCCACCGGAAAAGCGCGTCCATGAAGACCATGAAAACCATAAGTTTTCATATAATGTGGGAAACGGCTGCTGCAGCCAATACCGGAAACAAATACTGTTTTTTCAGGTGGCAGCTGCTCATCTTTACACAACTTTTGAACTGAATGCAAAATAGAGTGGGCACCGCAGCCTGAGCACCATCTTGCCTTACTACTTGCATAGTCCTCGAGGCTAAATTTTCCCTCTTGAGGTAAAGCCACATCACAAAAATCTGGTTTAATTGAGATCATAATTTCAATCGCATAAGGTTAAGTCAAGTTCTTTCTCAAGCATGGGTAAAATCGTAATAGGAGTGAGGGGTTGTCGGAGCGCAATGCTAAAGCAGGCTTTAGG
>CAYGNU010000127.1:0-9562 GCA_964351175.1 uncultured Roseivirgaceae bacterium
AGTAGTTGTCTTCAAAAAGAAGAGAAGAAAAGGCTACAAGAAAAGAAATGGTCACCGTCAAGATTTTACTAAAGTATTAATCGAAGGTATTTCTAAATAATAGAACAACATGGCACACAAAAAAGGAGCGGGTAGTTCGAAGAACGGTAGAGAGTCGGAAAGTAAACGACTTGGAGTTAAGATATTTGGCGGCCAGGCTGCCCTAGCAGGTAATATCATTGTAAGACAAAGAGGAACAGCACATCACCCAGGTACTAACGTGGGAATGGGTAAAGATCATACTTTGTTTGCTCTGAAAACCGGTATCGTAACTTTCAAAAAAGGAAGAAACAACAGATCTTTTGTATCTGTGGAAGAGATTGCTGAAGCATAAGTTTCAGATAACTTAACAAAAAAGCCATCAGCTAGTTAGCTGATGGCTTTTTTTATGCCCAATAATTGCCCTTTAGACTCCTGTTACGCCAAGACCACTTTTTCCAGTAACGCTCATCCATCCATCCTTAATATCAAAACCCCCAGATACAACATCTTCAATGAGATCAAGACTTCCATCTAAATCTAAATATTTTGTATTACTGAAACCTAAACCTGCATGCAGTGCTGCACTTATACTAATCGCACTTTCATCATTACAGCCCCACATTAATTCAGTGTTGGACGCTTGAGCAATAGTTGCTATTTGCCTGCCAGGATAGATACCACCAGACTTCATCAATTTGATATTAAAAATACCACTCGCTGCCGGAGGTGAGGCTAGAACAAATGCATCTTTAGGATTGATCAGACTTTCATCAGCGGCTATTACGCTTTTAATATTATCGGGTAAACTCTTTAGTTCATTAATTGCCTTTGCAGGAATCGGCTGCTCAATTAATTCAATATTATCTATTTCTGTCTCTTTGTAAAACTTAGTAAGATCTGCTACGGTATATCCCTGATTGGCATCAACACGAATAAGGAATTCGTCTTTGTAGATTTCCCTGATTTTTTTCATCCGAGCGATGTCTTCATCTACATTAAGGCCTGTTTTTACTTTTAGTACCCTAAAGCCCATTTCATAATATTCTTTGGCCTCTTCTAATGTGTCTTCCACATTTTTAATTCCAATGGTTACAGAAGTGGGTAGTGACTTAATTTTTTGACCTAGGAACAAAGCCAAAGGAACATCTAGATATTGTGTAAATGCATCATGTACGGCAATGTCTAATGCAGCTCTAGCCGCAGGATTCTTAGGTAATTTTTCCTGAATGTCATTTAGGATACTATAAAACTGACGTATATCTCTACCAACAATGAAGTCTACTTTATTAAGTTCTTCCATAGTTGAAGTTAGATTCTCGCCAACAACATATTCACTTGGGTTTCCAGAACCTCTTCCGACAATCCCATTTTCTAATTCTATTTCAACGATTGCATTATTCACAGTGCTTACTGTTTTAAAAGCAATAGTATAGGGGCGATTATTACCCAAATCTTTCAGGTAAACATTGATATTCTTAATTTTCATTTCAATCGTTGTTTAATGATTTCTACAATTTTTGACATTCCTTCATCTAGTGGTAAAATGACAGGCAGCCCGGTTTCATCAGCTATAGCATCTTTAGCTTCTAAGGCTTGCTCCGTGGTCAGTCCCATAGTATTTAAAGCTATAGCCATGGTTTTTACACCATACATTTCAAGCAGTTTTAATTCATTGGAAACTGATGGAATTTCCTTTCCATAATCATCAAGGCCTTTGAAATATTTTCTTCCAGGCGCATGCTGCAGGACCACTGCATCCAGCTCGCAGGAGATAATTAATTCAGAACCACAGGGCCCACTTGGATTGCGTAAAGATGATTGTCCTTCAAGAATTATGACTTCAGGGTTTTCATTTTCCCAACACTCGTATACTGCATGTTCTAGTTCTCCTGAGATGAAATCGTTAGGCGTAGCATCGAAGATGAATCCGTACTTACCGCCCTGTAACCAGCCTGTTTGGCCCGTATATACCATGTGAGAATTGATATTAGCTTCCCTCAATTCGTTAACAAGCAGTTTACTTGAAGTCCGTTTTCCCAATGCACAATCAGTGCCTAATAGCCCAATTTTAAGGCTTTTCACCTCTTTTATTTTTCCTGTCCAGAAGTGGAGTTCTTTAAAAGGTTTGGGTTTTCTAATATCATAGATGGTGGCATCATTTAATTCAGCAATAGAGGAAAACTCTTTGATATCGCCTAATGCTTCATGTAAACCATTGATTATACCAATGCCCATTTTAAGGCATTCTTCAATAGTAGAATACAACTCTTCTGGTAAAACACCTCCTTTTGTAGCCATTCCTATAAGCGCAAATTGTGGCTTATCTGTATTTTGGATTAAGCTAAAAATACTATCATAAACAGGTATATCTCTATGGATACCATCTAAAAGTTCACCCGCATCCTGCCCGGTAGAAATTTCATCTATGACACCTAAAATCTTAAACCTGTCTGACTGACGAATGAGACCATGGGCGGTTTTTGCATTGATAGTATGCAGCAACCCTCCGGTAATGATGCAAGCTGTTCCTTCGATTGCATCAAAAGGCAAATTATTGATCATATGTAACTTTGAATCTAGACAAGTTTGGTTGAAAATCCTTTTTTCTTTTTATTTCATAATCATATATCAGTCTGCCAAGATTTTGCATGAATGGTATTCCCACTTCATCATATTCATAGACTCCGTCATTGTAGATCTGATTTTCATTTACCGAAATAACGGCTGAAAGTAAGAATTCTATTTTGTTTTCAAAATCAACTATTAAAGCATTATCAATCAGGTACCCGTAGGCTTGACCAATTTTATTAAAAATCCTGATGTTTTTTGGCATTTTGTCCTCGGTACCATACATCAAAAATTTGCAGTAACCATCAGGTAAAGAATCTGCTTTATAGTTAGGGTAGGGCGTTTCACTGGGCAGTTGTGACATGTATTGATAAAGGAATTTATAATCATCTTCTTTCAAATTGAACTCATTATCAGTGCTTGGAAACATGACTTCCTTGATCATTCCTTGTAAATCAGTCAAAGGGATCCAGTTTTTATAGGTAAAGTTAAATGGTTCATTAACTAAACTATCCGCACCATTGGTGTATCCTACACCTTTAAATATTTCTTTTTCTGGATTATAAGTCCAGTTACTATTAACTAACGGTTGGGCATAGATGACACTGTCATTTTCCATAAATCGAACAGGGTTAGTGTGCATGTTTTCATCTCTAGAAAGTGCTATGGACAGTCGGTGTTGAATGACGGTATTGTCAAATCCCTTCTCTGTAAGTTTTTGATTAATGTATTCTGGGCCTAGGAACTCATAAAGGCGATTGTAAGCGTCATTGTCACTTACCACAAAAATCTTTTTAATATAATGCTCAATACTTGGAAGTCCATTGGCTGAGGTAGAATCTGTACTAACCGGGCTTTGACCACTATATGCACTATCTGTAAGCATCACCGTATTTCTATTCAGGCTTTCAATTCCTAATCCGTTCAGTTTTTCTAGCGCTAGGAATGCTATGGGCATCTTTACGGTACTGGCAGGGTAAAAATATTGTTCCGAGTTTAATTGATAACTAAAGGATTTGAATTGAGGGTTGTTGGCTGAATCACGATTGATTTGCGTATATAATATTTGGACTTCATATTTAGGATTATTCAAAATATCACCAAAATTCTCCTGATCAGATTGCATCAAGTTTTTTACAAGATTTTCATCTTGAATTATTTCTTTATTGCAGGCAGCAAGTGTCATAATGCCAATACCAATTAAAATTGAACGGATCATTGTTGAGGGGCTTTTTTTAATTTAAAGTCTAATTCTTCATGTAACCTATTAATAAATTCCTCCCCCACATCATCTTTCTCAGTCAAATAGGAGGAATCTTTTTCTAACCACAGCTCATGGCCAATAAATCGTTCATATTGATCATGGCCAATTAGGTATTCAATATCATATTTTTTTGCGAGATAGTTTGCCAGTTGAAGATTGGCCTCAAACTGTGCTTCTGTTAGCGGAAGGTCAGTGCCATTGGCTATATTTTCAATACCTATTGCACTGTAATTCAATCCTATCACATGCCTCGCAAAAGTTGTTTCTGGAAGAAGCCTATAGATAGCTCCATCACGATCAATTACAAATTGAGAAGAAACATTTAAGTTACTGGCAGTCTGTATATTGGCTCTAGATGAAGGTAATACAGAAGGGTTGAAAGCTTGAAAGGTCTCTTCAAGGGTAGGGATCACAGTCCAATGAATAACAATAACTTTCGGATCTATTATTGGCTCATCGACCTCTAGACCATAATGAGCCCTAATGTACTGAAGTGAAAGGGCTTTTCTCTCTTCATCAAATATTATGGGCTTGTCTATTATCTTTATATCCTGACATGAACATAAGACTAAGGAAATAAAAAATAGCCTTTTCATTGTTTTTGATTATCTAGAAGTAGTTGCATGAACAATTGAGCTGACACCTTACCTTTTTCTTCAATGAAGTCTCTTGGCGTATCATCGCCTACCTCATAAGTTACACTTTCAGCTTTAAACTCATGTAAAAACCAGTTTTTAGAAACTGGAGATTCTGAACCTCCATCTTCTTCGGTAATTGATTCATCTGGGAAAGCTTCTATCAATTGTTTTACCCATTTCTTAACTATCCCTTTTTGTGATGAATAAGTTTCTTCATTAAAAGTATACAATAGGTCTTGGTGTGTTGAGTGAAAATCCAATCCAAGCTTTACCTCCAACTTTAGGTCTTTAACCTTTTGCTGTATGTAACTCTGAAATTGATCTATTTCAGGTTGATAATAGAATTGCCAGTCTCTGTTAAGGTCAACACCTCCTGTATTATGGCGCCAATGTCCGTTGTCAACACCATCAGGATTTAGCATAGGCAATATTATTATTGCAAAATCATTTCTGAATTGAGTTGATAATTCTGAGTCTGAAAGGAGTTCACCTACGAAAGATTGCATGGCCATATATCCGGTAACTTCTGGTGGATGTTGGCGACTGATAACAATTAAAAGGGGCTTCTTTTCTTCCAGACCAATTTCCAGAGCATTCATGTCAACTCCCTTTTTACTTTTTCCTATCAGATGTTTCTCAACAAGTTTGTTCTTAGAGACTCCATCGACCCAACCTGCGTTGTAAATTGAGGTTCTAAGCTCTTGGGCGGATACCCATAAAAACTCTTTATTAAGGTCCAAAGATAGCACTGCGCTATCTTCTGGGTAGACAGTAATAGCTGCACTATCAAGTGGGCTCCAATTAATCCCATCTTTGCTGGTATCAGGGTAATACCTATGCCTGCCATCTTTGTATTTTAAATAAACATAAACTCGTTTTGGAGTCTCTGCCTTTAGTTTGAAAGAATACCACGGACTCATATTAATCGGGGCATTTTCTGGCTCTATATCAACTTGGTATACTGAATCATTGAGCTGAGAAAATCCATTGAGACGGGCTCCAACAAATACATTATTTGCAGTAACACCTCCAATAGTAAATGATCCTTTTTTCTGATAAGTTATCGGTTTAGAAACTGTATTCGTTGAACCCGGAGGATCGTAGGAGAGAGGAACACCTGTTTTTTTAGATCCGGCACAGGAATATAGCACTAGTGATGCAATTAATAATTGCGAGATTGTTCTGATCATAACCTTAATTTATAAAATTCTGATCAAATAAAAATTTGAATTTTAAGCGAGTAGGCTAATTAGTTATAAGCGGTAATACTTAAAAAAGTGAAAAGTTACTGAGCTGTTCAATAAAGTTTGGGATTACGCCAGGAACGGCAATAATAGTAAAGACAATACCAAATAGCCCACCATATAAGTGCGCGTCATGATTTATGTTACCATGTCCTTTTTTACCCATGTAAAATGAGTAGACGATATAAAGTGCTCCCCAAATAAAACCAGGAAAACACAATAATCCATAAAGGCAAAGATCTTGTGTGGGATCAAAAATTATAAAGCTAAATAGAAGTGACGAAACACCTCCTGATGCTCCTAGCGCATTGTAATAGGGAGCATCTTTATGTTTTATAAATGACGGAATATCAGAAACGATTATTCCCAATAAATACATCAGTACATATAAGACTGTGCCTGTTGTTCCATAAATGGCAGAGAGAATATTCTCAACATAACTTCCGAACATGTATAAAACGAACATGTTGAAAAGTAGATGCAGCATATCACCATGGATAAATCCTGAAGTTATAAACCTATAATACTGCTTATCACGAATGATGATGTAAGGATTAAACATCAAACGACTTTTCAGTGTAGGATTATTAAAAGCATTGAAGCTAATTAATCCTGTTATTACGATTATAATGAGTGTTACTGACATATTTTTAGGCTGGTAGCCGCAAGCCTCAAGCTATAAGGGAATAAAGGCCACTTGTAGCTAAAGGCTTTTAGCCTAAAGCTAAATGTGAATCGGTCTATTTTCAGTTGCTGCGAGGCACGCTTCTTTAACTGCTTCCATATATGTTGGGTGTGCGTGGGACATTCTTGAAACATCTTCGGCAGAAGCTCTATATTCCATGGCTGTAACCCCAGCAGCAATCATATCAGCAGCTCTAGCTCCGATAATATGCATTCCTAATATCTCATCTGTATTTTTATCAGCTAATACTTTTACTAAACCATCCACATCCATACTGGCTCTGGCTCTACCTAAAGCCTTGAAAGGGAAAGAGCCAACTTTATAAGCTACACCGTTTTCTTTCAATTCTTCCTCCGTGTGGCCGACACTAGCTACTTCTGGCCATGTATAAACTACACCTGGAATTAACTTGTAGTTGATGTGAGGCTTCTGTCCTGCAATTTGTTCTGCTACCATGGTGCCTTCTTCCTCCGCTTTGTGGGCAAGCATGGCGCCACGAACTACATCCCCGATAGCATAGATATTATCTACTTTAGTTTTCAAGTGATTGTCTACATCTATGCGACCTCTTTCATCCGTTGATAAACCAGCAGCTTCAAGGTTTAACCCGTCTGTGTAAGCGCGTCTTCCGATAGCCACTAAACAGTAATCACCTTTGATTTCTACCTTTTCGCCTTTTTTGTCTTCAGCAGTGACAACAACTTCTTTACCTTTATTCTCAATGGCTGTTACCTTATGGCTTACTTTACATTCAATCCCCTGTTTTTTGGCAACCTTAGTAAGCTCCTTACCCATCGTGCTATCCATCGTTGGGATGATCCTATCCAAATATTCAACAACAGTAACTTGAGAACCAATTCTAGCATAAACAGATCCTAACTCCATACCAATTACACCACCACCAATTACTATAAGATGTTTTGGAATTTCTTTGAGCTCTAATGCTTCAGTACTTGTGATAATTCTTTTCTTATCAATTTTAGCAAAAGGCAAAGAAGAAGGTTTTGAACCTGTAGCGATGATTATTTTGTCTGAAGTAATCTGAGATGCCTCTCCTTTATCAGGGGTTATTTTTATGGTGTTTTTGTCTACAAAAGAACCAAATCCATGATGAACATCAATTTTGTTCTTTTTCATTAAATAATCGATACCGTCACAAGTTTGTTTCACAACGCCTGCCTTACGATCAATCATTTGCTTGAAATTCACCTTTGGCTTACTGATATCAATACCATGTTCAGTAAAGTGATTTACGGCATTATAGTAATGTTCTGAGCTATCTAATAGCGCTTTTGAAGGTATACAGCCTACATTTAAGCAGGTTCCACCTAGAGTATTATACTTTTCTATAAGGGCAGTTTTAAATCCCAATTGGGCACATCTTATGGCAGCCACATATCCACCAGGACCAGAACCAATAACCGTTACATCGTATTGCATTTGTTTTGTATTTAGTCGTTAGTATTTAGTAGTCGGTATTTGTTAAGGGTATCCAGTCTGACTACTAACTACTGAATACTATATACTTATTAAACCCCCAACATCAACCTGGAAGGATCTTCCAATAACTGTTTAACCCTTACCAAGAAGCTTACAGACTCACGGCCATCAATTATTCTATGATCGTAAGATAGTGCTAAGTACATTATTGGTCTCACTTCTACCTGGCCATTGATAACCACCGGCCGCTCAACTATATTATGCATTCCTAAAATTGCTGACTGAGGAGCATTGATAATTGGGGTAGAAAGCATAGAACCAAAAATCCCACCATTGGTAAGTGTAAATGTACCACCTTGCATTTCTTCAATACTCAACTTACCGTCTCTGGCTTTTTTAGCTAATCGTACAACTTCGCTTTCTATTTCCTTGAATCCAAGTGATTCAGCATTTCTAATGACTGGTACTACTAGTCCTTTTGGTGAGCTAACAGCAATGGAGATATCACAGTAATCATGATAAACCATTTCGTTTTCATCGATGCTGGCATTAACAGCCGGCCATTCCAATAACGCTTGACAACATGCTTTTGTAAAGAATGACATAAAGCCCAAGCCAACACCATGCTTCTCTTTGAACTGCTCCTTATATTTTGACCTCAAGTCCATTATAGGCTTCATATCAACTTCATTGAAAGTAGTTAACATGGCCGTTTCATTTTTAACCGAAACAAGACGTCTTGAGATAGTTCTTCTCAAGCTAGACATCTTCTCTCTTCGCTCATCCCTTGTGCCTCCTGTTGGAATCGCTGGAGCCACTGAGTCATCGGAAGAAGGCTGAGGCTTGGCAGCAGGTGCTGACTTTTGTGCCTTTTCAGCGTCTTCTTTAGTTATGCGTCCATCAACTCCTGTACCTTTTATAGTACTTGCATCGATCCCTTTTTCACTCAATATTTTTGCTGCCGCAGGAGAGGCATGACCTGTTGCATAAGTAGTATCACCAGCAGGTGCTGAACTTGGTGATGCTTCAGCAGCTGGAGCAGATGCCTTACTTCCACCTGACGCAGGAGCACCTGTCATTACTTCTATATCACAAATTTTAGCACCTATTTCTAAGGTATCACCTTCTTGAGCTATGATTTTTAAGATTCCATTGGCCTCTGCAGGTAATTCAAATGTTGCTTTATCAGACTCTACTTCAGCGATGA
This sequence comes from uncultured Roseivirgaceae bacterium, assembly GCA_964351175.1. Classification (GTDB taxonomy): domain Bacteria; phylum Bacteroidota; class Bacteroidia; order Cytophagales; family Cyclobacteriaceae; genus Fulvivirga. The sequence continues at coordinate 9,068 of CAYGNU010000127.1, forward strand.
TTTCATCAAGGGCAACAAAATCACCATCTTCTTTTAACCAAGATGAGATAGTTACTTCGGTAATCGATTCACCTACCGCAGGAACAATCATTGTTTTAACCTCTCCTGTTTTTTCAGGACCTGAAGAACTAGATGCTGGCTCGCTTGACTTCTCTGGGGCAGGGGCTTCTTTTTTCTCACCTGCAGCAGATGTGTCAATAGAGCAAATGATTGTGCCTACATCTACTGTTTCACCTTCTTCTACTTTAATAGATAATTTCCCAGCTTTTTCCGCAGGTAACTCAAAGGTGGCCTTGTCTGATTCTAATTCAGCGATGATCTCATCTTGTTCTACAATGTCACCGTCTTTTTTCAGCCAAGTAGCGATGGTCACTTCGGTGATAGACTCACCTACCTCTGGAACTTTAATGTCTAAACTCATTTTATTAATAGTTTATTAAGTCTTTTTTATTTTTCGAATGCTTTGGCAACAATAGCAGCCTGCTCTTTTTTATG
>CAYGNU010000128.1:0-9483 GCA_964351175.1 uncultured Roseivirgaceae bacterium
CACAACCTTCAGGAGCACTCTATTGTGCTCATCAGAGGAGGTAGAGTGAAAGATTTACCGGGTGTGAGATATCACATCATTAGAGGTGCGTTAGATACTGCCGGTGTGAATGGTAGAACACAAAGAAGATCAAAATACGGAGCTAAGCGTCCGAAAAAATAAATTCTAGATAAGCATGAGAAAAGCTAAACCTAAAAAAAGATATATTCTTCCAGATCCAAAGTTCTCAGATACTTTGGTAACGAAGTTCGTTAACTATTTAATGGTTGATGGTAAGAAGAGTATTGCCTACAGTATATTTTACGAGGCCGTTGGTCAAGTAGAATCTAAGACAGGTGAGAATGGTCTTGAAACTTGGAAAAAGGCATTAAATAATATTATGCCTGCTGTCGAGGTTAAGAGTAGAAGAGTGGGAGGTGCTACTTTCCAGGTACCTATGGAAGTTCGCCCAGACAGAAAAGTTTCATTGGGTATCAAATGGATGATTAAGTATGCAAGACTTCGTGGTGAAAAAACTATGAGAGATAGACTTGCTGGAGAAATCATTTCTGCGTCAAAAGGTGAGGGTGCTGCCATCAAGAAAAAAGATGATACGCACAGAATGGCTGAAGCAAACAAAGCGTTTTCTCATTTCAGATTCTAAGATTTAAAATATAATGTCAAAAAGAGATTTAAAATTTACACGTAATATTGGTATTGCAGCTCACATTGATGCTGGAAAAACCACTACTACAGAACGTATTCTATATTACACAGGAGTAAGCCATAAGATTGGTGAAGTACATGATGGTGCTGCAACAATGGACTGGATGGCTCAAGAGCAGGAAAGAGGTATTACCATTACTTCTGCAGCTACAACAGTATTTTGGCCATACAAGGGTGATAACTATCATATCAATATTATTGATACTCCAGGACACGTTGACTTTACCGTTGAGGTAAATAGATCTCTTCGGGTATTAGATGGTCTTGTTTTCTTATTTTCAGCGGTAGACGGTGTTGAGCCTCAGTCAGAAACTAACTGGAGACTTGCTGATAATTATAAAGTTGCTAGAGTTGGATTTGTTAATAAAATGGACAGATCTGGTGCTGACTTTTTAAATGTATGTAAGCAAGTTAAAGAAATGTTAGGCACAAAAGCGGTGCCTTTACAATTACCAATTGGTGCAGAAGATAACTTCAAAGGAGTTGTTGATCTTGTTGAAAACAAGGCAATGGTCTGGAATGAAGATGATATGGGGATGACTTTCAACGAAGTTGAAATACCAGCTGATATGGTAGATGAGGTTAATGAGTACAGAGAGTTGCTTGTTGAATCTGTAGCTGAGTATGATGAACATTTGATGGAGAAATTCTTCGATGATCCAAATTCTATCACTAGAGATGAAATAGTTGCTGCTTTGAGAGCTGCAACTATTGATTTGGCTTTTGTTCCTATGTTATGTGGATCAGCATTTAAGAATAAAGGTGTTCAGACCATGCTAAATTATGTAATGGAGTTGTTACCTTCTCCTTTAGATAGAGGAAGTATTATAGGAACTGACCCTGATACAGAAGAAAAAGTTGAACGTAAGCCTGATGCGGATGAGCCTTTTGCGGCCTTGGCATTTAAGATTGCAACGGATCCATTTGTAGGTAGACTATGTTTCGTAAGATCATATTCTGGACTTTTGGAATCAGGTTCTTATGTATTCAATACGAGAACAAACAAGAAAGAACGTATTTCACGTATTTTTCAAATGCATGCCAATAAGCAGAACCAGATTGATAGACTTTATTGTGGGGATATTGGAGCGGTTGTTGGATTTAAGGATATTAAAACTGGTGATACGCTTTGTGCTGAGGATTCAAAGATTGTTCTTGAATCTATGGTATTCCCAGAACCAGTTATCGGTTATGCTATTGAGCCTAAAACTCAGGTTGATGCTGATAAATTAGGTATGGCGATAGGTAAATTAATTGAGGAGGATCCAACTCTACAAGTAGAGTCTAACCACGAGACTGGTCAGACTATCTTGAAGGGAATGGGTGAACTTCACTTAGATATCATTATTGATAGATTGAAAAGAGAGTTTAAGGTTGAAATCAATCAGGGAGCTCCTCAAGTTGCTTATAAAGAAGCGATTCAATCTAATGTTGATCACAAAGAGGTTTATAAGAAGCAATCAGGTGGTAAAGGTAAGTTTGCTGATATTGTTTTTGAAATTGGTCCAAAAGACGAAGATTACGAAAAAGATGGATTGCAATTTGATAATAAAATTGTTGGTGGTGTAATTCCTAAGGAGTTTATACCTGCCATTGAAAAAGGTTTCAAAGAGGCCATGAAGAATGGTCCTTTAGCTGGATATCCTTTGGATAGTATGAAAGTGAGATTGTATCATGGTTCATTCCACGATGTTGACTCTGATTCTCTATCTTTTGAACTAGCCGCAAGAATTGGTTTTAAAACTGCTGCTGCTAAGGCTAGTCCAGTTTTACTAGAGCCAATTATGGGTGTTGAAGTTGTTACTCCAGAAGAATACATGGGAGCATTAACTGGTGACTTGAATAGAAGAAGAGGTATAATGAGAGGTATGGACACAAGAGGTACTGCCACAGTAATTAAGGCTAATGTTCCTTTATCTGAGTTGTTCGGATATGTAACTGACTTAAGAACAATGAGTTCTGGTAGAGCTACTGCATCATTGACTTTTTCTCATTACGATCCAGTTCCTAAAAATATTGCAGAAACAGTAATTGCTGAAACTAAAGGGCAATTAGCATAAAGATTAATATTATGAATCAGAAAATAAGAATTAAACTAAAGTCTTACGATCATAATTTGGTTGATAAATCTTCAGAGAAGATTGTAAGAGCGGTAAAAACTACCGGTGCTGTTGTAAATGGCCCAATTCCTTTACCAACTGTTAAAGAGAAGTTTACTGTTTTAAGATCTCCTCACGTTAATAAGAAGTCAAGAGAGCAGTTTCAGCTATGTACTTACAAAAGACTAGTTGATATCTATTCTAACAGTACTAAAACTGTTGATGCGTTAATGAAATTGGAATTACCAAGTGGAGTTGATGTAGAAATTAAAGTATAACTGTACTTACAAAGTATAGATAGAGGCCCTGTTCAGATTTTCTGAACAGGGCTTTTTTATTTATTGCATGTTTTATGTAGTTGCAAAGACTGTAAATTGTTTCAGAAATTTATTAGTTTGCATTACACCTTAAGAATGTATAATGAGTGAAAAACTATTTGATGAAGTACCTTCATTAGATTTAGCTGATTTCTTATCTGATGATGAAAATAAGAAAAAAGAATTCGTTAAAAACCTAGGCGAAGCATACAATAATATTGGTTTTGTAGCTATCAAAAATCATTTTTTAACAGATGAGTTATCTACAAAACTTTATCATGTTATAAAGAGTTTCTTTCAGCTTAAGGATGAACAAAAAGCGCAATATGAAATAGAAGGATTGGCAGGGCAGCGCGGATACATTGGAAAAGGGAAAGAACATGCGAAGGGAAGAAAAACCGGTGATTTGAAAGAATTCTATCATATAGGTCAAGAGGTTACTGATGGAGATTTAATTAAGAATGAATACCCTGATAATATATTTCCTAATGAACTTCCTGAAATGCGTGATGTTGGTTTGGAAGTATATCGAAGATTAGAAAAAACCGGGGTTTACATGCTTAGGGCAATCGCTCTCTACTTAGGGCTGGAGGAGAATTACTTTGATAATAAGGTAAAAAATGGCAACAGTATATTAAGGCCAATTCATTACTTTCCAATAGATAATCCTGAAGAGGTGCCCGAAGATGCTGTTAGAGCTGCTGAACATGGAGATATTAATCTGATTACTTTGTTAATGGGAGCTAGTGCCGATGGCCTTCAGGTATTAAGAAAGGATGGTAAATGGATACCTATTACCGCACTTCCAGAGCAGTTGGTTGTCAATGTAGGAGATATGCTCGAAAGACATACTAACGGTAAGTTAAAGTCAACCATTCACCGCGTAGTTAATCCACCAAAGGAACTAATGGGTTATTCTAGGTATTCGATACCATTTTTCATGCATCCTAGATCTGATATGGATTTAACTTGCTTAGATACGTGCATAGATGAAGAACATCCAAAAACATTTGATGATATAACTGCCGGTGAGTTTTTGAATCAAAGGTTGGCTGAAATTGGATTAAAGAAATAAGCATTGTTTAAGCGAGTTCGATATTACATTTTCCTTCGCGATGTAATGCTTCTTGCTGTGACCGCTTTTGGCGGTCCTCAGGCGCACATTGCTATGTTTCTTGATCTATTAGTTAAGAAGAGAGGATATCTCTCTGAAGAGGATTTAATTGAGCTTAATGCGCTGTGTCAGGTTTTGCCTGGCCCTACATCAACACAGACCATAACTGCCATAGGGTTTAGGCTTGGTGGCGCTAACCTAGCCTACCTAACACTATTGATTTGGATGATACCGGCTGTGACAATTATGACTATAGCCGCCATTGCTATTTCCAATTTACAAGAACAAAATATATCCATTGAGTTTACAAAGTTTATTCAGCCTATGGCTGTTGGTTTTGTAGCTTATGCTGCTTTGAAGATTAGTATGAAGGTTGTGCGCTCTAAAACGGCAGTAGTTTTAATGGTTATGTCGATGTTAGCTGCTTTGTTTTATCCATCTCCTTATCTTTTCCCAATAATTTTGGTTGTCGCAGGCTTAATAAGCTCAGCCAAATACAAATCCCAACCGATAGAAGAAAAAGATGTAATCAAAATAGAGTGGGCAAACTTTTTTTTATGGGCTGGAGTTTTCATTTTGGCTGCAGCAATTGGAGGAGTAACTAAATACTTGCCTTTGCGTCTCTTCGAGAACTTTTATAGGAATGGCAGTTTGATTTTTGGAGGAGGACAGGTATTAATACCTTTTTTATACACTGAATTTGTAGAGTTTAAAGGTTATTTAAGTTCTGAGGAGTTTTTGTCAGGATACGCTTTGATGCAGTCTTTACCTGGTCCTGTTTTCTCATTTTGTGCTTATGTCGGCTCATTGTCAATGCGAAGTTTTGGACTAGGAGGTGAGATCATAGGTGCATTGGCCGGTGCATTAGGGATATTTCTACCAGGTGTATTTTTAATATTTTTTGTAATTAGATTTTGGGATGGCTTAAAGAAATATAGAAGGGTAAAGGCATCACTTGAAGGCATAAATGCAGCGAGTTCTGGTATGGTAATTTCTGCGGCAGTCCTAATGTTCTTGCCACTAGAACCCAATTATATTAACTTCGGCATTACAATAGGCACTTTTTTGATCTTGACCTTTACAAAATTGCCATCTCCCGTTCTAATTATAATAGGACTCCTTGCTGGAATTTTAATTTAGCCTAAATACTATTCGATTTATTAATCACTTTTTTCCAGCTACTGATCAGTTAAGAGTCAGAAAGTATGTGATTAATGTATTCATTACAGTAACTACTCATTCTCTTTTAGAGCTATAAACTTTAGTTACTAGACTATATTATAAATGATAAAACTTAGCAATGCTAACAAATGATGCAACAGATAGATTCTTATAGACTGGAATATTTTATCAAATTTTGTCTCTTCAATTACTGCTGTTTCTGGAATTGAAGGTATATGGATTAAGTAATGGGGCAAGAGGCTTCATAACTTAATAACTAATTACTTAGTTATATTCGATAAAATAAAAGGCTTGATTTTCTCAAGCCTTTTATTTTTTAACCTAGTCTGAATGTAATAGGCAATATAATTCTTTGCTTTACAGGTTTTCCTCTTTGTTTTGGAGGACTCCATTTTGGAGCGGACTGAAGAACTCTTACCGCTTCTTCATCGCAACCAGCACCTATGCCTTTCACAGCTTGAACTTCGGTTATTGAGCCATCTCTGTCGACTACAAACTGTACATAAACTTTTCCTTCAATACCCATCCTTCTTGCTTGGGCTGGATACTTAAGTCTTTTTCCTACATACTCATAGAAAGCTTGATAGCCTCCAGGAGGCATAGCAGCATCCTCTACAATTGTAAAAACTTCATCAGCAACCTCTTCTTCAGGAGCTTCTTCAACAATAATATCTTCAATTACAGTTTCTTCAGTAATCTCAACATCAAGGTCTACTTCAATTTCTTCTTCAATCTCCTCTTCGTCAGGAACCTCAATAATTTCAGGTTGCTGAATTTTTGGTGGAGGGGGAGGTGGTATTTCAGTTGGTGGTATTTCTAATAATTCTTCGAAATCATCAGAAATTTGACCTAAGTCAGCGAGGGGTCCATCCTCATAATTTCTTTTTTCGAAGGCAAAAACCACAAGGCACATTGTAATGAACAAACCAATATTGAAAAATAAGCCCTTCTTATTGTTCAAATCAGCCTTTTCTGTTTTTTTAGCTTCCATTGTTTATTAATCTTAAATGATAAATTAAATCACTGTAGTTTTCAAATATACAAAACTTCATTAAAAAGTTATTGCCACTTTTTCTTAATACTTACATAAAACATAGAAATCCCTAAAAAAGATCCGGAACAGTTCGCAATTAGGTCTGATACCTCCATAGCTCTACCAGGAAGGTATTCTTGAGCGTACTCAATTAATGAACTATAAACAATGGTAAGTATTAAGGCGAATAAGATATTAAATTTCAGTTTTTGCGGACTATTCATTTGTAGGCCAGACACAAATAAATATGCTAAAACCAAGAAAATAATTAAATGTCCGAGCTTATCAAAAGTAAATAGCTTATAGCTAGGCATAGAAGAACCTGGTGTTAGTGTTAACACTAGAATTAATAGTGCCCACAAAATTGTACCTATGAAATACTTATTCAATATTAACCTGCAGTTACAGATTTGTAGTCGTCTGCACTAAGCATATCATTTAGCTCTGATGCATCACTCATTTTAATTTTTATCATCCATCCTTTTTCGTACGGATCTTCATTTACTGTTTCTGGTGTTGCTTCTAAGTCAGTGTTCACTTCTTCAATTGTACCACTAATTGGCATAAAAAGGTCAGATACAGTTTTAACTGCTTCTACAGTTCCAAAAACATCACCCTGACTAAGTTCTTCGCCCTCAGTTTCAATTTCTACATATACAATATCTCCAAGTTCGCCTTGAGCAAAGTCAGTAATCCCTACAAATGCGTATTCTCCTTCAACACGAATCCATTCGTGGTCGTTAGTGTATTTCAATGATGCTGGTATATTCATACTTAATTTTTTTTGACTCAAAAATACATTCTTTTTCTTATTGCAGAAATAATTATTGAGCTAAACTAAATCTAACTTGAAAACCTAATCTAGTTGTTGCCCGTGGAAATGAAGTGGAGATTTTAGGATCAGTGATATTACGCTCGAAATAAAATTGAAGATTGAGCTTCTCATTTAATACATAACTAATATTTGGCCTGATCTGAATGTTTAAATTACCTTCAGTTAGGGTGTTAATTTGTTCAATTCTTCTCTGAACAGTCTTCGTATCTTTTATTGTAAAATTAAATCTGAATTGTAGGTCATTTTTTAATGTCACCACTCGCCCTTGTGATTTCCAAGGCATTTTCATTCCTGCTTTGGTGAAACCTACTTCGAAGACAATGTCATTACTTCTTTGTTCGGTAACCTGAGCATTCGTAATATTTAATGCCACATCGCGTTTGGTTCTATACTCTACTTTGGCAGAAAGCCGTTTCTTAGTTCTTACATTAATTCCAATTAAAGGTCCAAATTGTTCTGAAACCATCACTTGGCTAATAATATAAACAGGCACAATATTTCCGTCTATTACACTTGCAAAGTTATCTTCATTGTATTTTTCAATATTGTTTTCAAGCTCCAAACCATTGTTATATTCCAATGAATTAGAATAATTAACTACACTGAAGTTAGACTGGTAAGAATGATTAAGTGTAACACTCTGGAAGATTTCTTGAATGGCAGGTATCTTGCTCAATCCTGTATAATCAATACGCCAGTTTGGGATTGGGTTTTTTGGGAAAGGGCTCAAACTAACATCATTAGCGTCTTTGCCAGAATAGGCCGCAATAAAAGCAGGGATTAACACATCTTGAGAATTTGTGTCGTAAACTATGCCAGTTCTATCATTAAATCTATCTAATATACCCAATCTATTTTTCTCGAAATCTTCAAAAACAGAAGAGTTATTTTGATCATCGTCTTTTTTGAAAGCTGTTTTAATGGTTAAAAATGATATAGAATAACTACCAGATCTACTAGGACTCAATGTTAAATATTCATCAACCTCACCAAGAAGAGGATCCTCGTTATATCTGAAAATTTCTTCATAGGAAGCACTTTTTAGTTTTTTAGCATTTAACTGGATATTTAAATCTGGCGTTATACTAACATCGGCTTTTAAGGTATAATCCTCGGTTTTCACCTGAGTGAAGGGTGCCGTTAGGTCAGTATTCTTTGTTAAATACCCCTTATTCTCCTTGAAACCCTCAATAAGTTGCTGTTTAATTTTAGGATCTTGTGAACCTAATAAGAACGGAATTCCAGGTTTTGAAAAACTGCTATCCATTCCGAATAGGTAGGCTCTTTTGTTGAATCCAGGAAGGATGGTTCCTTCCCTTAAAGAGTAAGTACCGTTAATTGATCTTACTGACATCAATAATCTTAAAAACCCATTTATACCTTTGTTTCCTTTTGGTGATTCCTCTTCTTCTTGACCAGCTTTTGGTTTAAGCGTACTTCTTCTTGAACTGGAAGGTGGGGAGTTGATGTTTTTCAGAAAGGTCACTTTATTGTATAACTTGACTAAATCAAGCTTACCAGTTATAGCATTATCACGACTGTTCTGAATTGTATTACCATAGTCAAGGGTATCTCTTTGTAATTTATCAGAATAGAAAGGTCCAGCCCTCCATGAGTAGGCTGCCTGATATCGATATTCGGTACTTATCCAATCTGTCAAAGGAATTTTATCTAGGGGTAATTTGTAGTTGGCACTGACTGATTGATCGAAGTTTTTAAGACGGCCAAAACTCTCAAGGTTGCTTTTTATTGAGTCTCTTTTTTCTTCTGAATTAATAGCGCCTTCTGGCTCATCAATAATGGCATTTGCTCTGGCATTATAATCTAGGGTAAGGTTTTTAGTCAAGTTCCACTTAATATTGTAAGTCCTATCTAGTGTAAAATACTTCTGAAAATTTTCATTGTCCTGTACCCCACTACTGTTTCTATATACAGTTTGAATTAACTCTCTCCTTAAATCAGCCCTAAAACCTAAGCTCGTGGGAACTAGATTGAAATTGAAATCTTTAAAAAGTTGCAAGTATTTCTTATCCAGAAACCCAATATTCTTGAACGGCTCAATTGGCTCTGCAGTGGGGCTGTAATTATAGGCGACTGCCGCATCATAATTTCTTTTAGAGTACCGCTGAAGGTTGAAATTTGTTCTCACTATTTCACTATAAGCATAGGTGAAGGCAAGGTTTTCTACATCCCATATA